>JAAZJV010000222.1 GCA_012800135.1 Clostridiaceae bacterium
ATGTACGACCGTTCAAGTATCGATGATTTCAGATCTTTCGGCCTAAAAGGGCACAGCGACGCCGAGCACAATGCCGTAGCCGCCTTCCGAGATGACTGGGTTGTGAGCGACGACGGCGTTCAGCTGGTCGAAGTAAAAGTTCCCGCAGATGTCGCTTGGAGCGATCGTAAAACATCGCGAAGATAATATGATAGGAAAATCTTCTAAAACGCGTACGCGTCGTTTTGTCGACGCTTTCGATTCTCCACCCATTAAGAGCGCAATGTTGCTGACGCTCATAATTTTCGGAGCTCAGATGTGTTGCGAGATCGTTTTTCGTCTGACGATTCTCAGACCGCTTTTCAGCGTTGGTCTGATCCACGCCGCATTTTTCGCGCTCGCTCGCGCCGCCGCGATCGTGTCCATTGTCAGTTTTTTTCCGCCAAAGGTTGCGAAAGTACTTTACAGTATCGCCATCACGGCCATTTCAATCATTTATTCAGCGCAACTTGTTTATTACAAGTTTTTCAGAACGTTCTTCATCGTCTATTCCATTGAACGCAGCGGACAAGTTGCTGAATTCATCGGAGATATTTTTCTGAAGATTTTAACGAATATACCGATCATTTTCTTCCTTCTTTTGCCGTCGATTATATATTTTGCTTACCTGTATAAGCGCCGGCCAAATGACATATTTCAAAACATTTCCGGTTGGAAAAAAGCTCTGGCCGGTCTCGGATGCAGCGTATTGCTCTTCGTTCTCTCGATTCTGTCGATGGTGTTCAATCGCTCGTATAACAGCCCTTGGCAGAACTATTTTCACCACAACGAACTGCTGCTTGGTTCGCATCAGTTTGGTGTTCTGACGGCAATCGAAATAGACGTCAGACATTTTTTGTCGCCACCCGTTCTTCCGGACGATACTTTGGTACGTACGGACGAGGAGTTCGATGTGACTTCGCCGACAGGCAATAAGATATCGATCATCCAGCATGCAGATCCCGCGAATGATCCGCCTGAGCAGCCGGCGCGAGAGCCACACGTCTGGCCTATCGATTTTGAAAAGCGGATGGAAGGATACACCTTTGTAGAAGATCGCTTGTTGCTTCCGGCGACGAAGGAAGACCAAGCGCGGTATCTTGATCAGGTCTTTTCTAAGACTGCGCCGACGTATACGAACGACCATACAGGGCGGGGAAAAGGGTTTAACCTGATTTTCATCTCGGCGGAAAGTTTTTCGCCGTACTGTATCGACCCAGTACTGACACCAACGCTCTACAAAATGTACGAAGAAGGCATTCAGTTCACGAATTATTACAACCCGATGTGGTCGGTGTCGACGCTGGATGGCGAGTACGCCGGGCTGTGCGGAATGATCCCGAAGCAAGGCGTGTGGTCGCTCGTGCAGTCTGCCGACAACGACATGTCCTACGCGCCGGGAAACTTCTTCAAGCGGCTCGGTTACAATACTTACGCGTGGCACAACCATACGTGGACTTACTACGAGCGCGACGAGTCGCATCCTAACTTAGGCTACACCTACCGCGGGGTAGGGAACGGTCTAGATCTGGAGCCGCTCTGGCCAAAATCTGACAACGAAATGATTGAGCAAACGGTGTCCGATTTTATCGATAAAGAGCCGTTTCACGTCTATTATCTGACCGTCAGCGGACACATGCCCTACTCGCAGTTCGGCAACGCGATGTCCGAACGACACTGGGATGTATATTCGGATGATATTTCGAACGAAGCCCGAGCCTATTTGGCGTGCAATTATGAAATCGAGCTGGCGATGACGACGCTTCTTGACCAGCTTCAAGAAGCCGGCATTCTGGATCGAACGCTCATCGTGTTAAACCCGGATCATCATCCCTATGCACTTCGCCATAGCACATACGAAGAGATTGCCGGCCATCCCCTCGATGAAACGTTTGATGTTTATAAGAGCGTGCTGCTCTTCTACCACGAGGGCATTGAACCCGAACGGGTCGACAAATATTGCTGCAGCTTAGATATTCTGCCGACGATTTATAACTACATGGGCGTCCCTTATGAATCACGCCTGCTTTCCGGACGCGATATCTTCTCTGACGAGGAAGGGCTCGTCTGTCTTTTAGGAAAAAGCTGGATCACCGACTACGGCACTTATGATGCGCTTAGCAATGTCTTCACCCTTCACGAGGGTATCACTCTTGAGATTCCGGAAGATCTTTACGTTACCCGCGTCAACCGGGAAGTGATGCTGCGTTTTCAGACGGCAGAACTCGTGCTCGACTGTGACTATTACTGCGACCTGATCTCGAACGACACGTGGATCAAGCTTATCAAGCCATACCGCGACTACATGCGATCGCTGTCCTACGACTCAAAGTCGGTTCTCGCGCCGTAGTCGAACTCTCAATGCTTTAAGAATACTCTCTGCCAGCGTCCGGGCGCCCTAGACAGTGATATTGGACGATACGTGGGAAAAGCCTATCAAGCCTTAAGACGACTACATGTGATCGCTATCCTGCGACTCAAAGCAGACCCTCACGCCATAGCACCTTAGACCTTGATTTCGGACGGCATGTGGAAAAAGCTTGTTATGCATACCATGATTACGCGCGAACCCTGCATTCCGTCTCGGCGCCAACTGTCCTGCCCTTAGGTGTCGAGTCGCAACTGCTTTTTAAATTCGCTAACCGTTCTACAATCGCATCGCCTTAATAAACTTTATATTTATATCGGTCACCTAAGATAGTTTGTTTTGTGTGATGGATCGGATCGCCGTTTTCATCAAAGATCGTTTCTGTCATGAGAAGTATGGGGTCCCCTTTTTTGATTTGGAGGTACATCGCCTCGCGCTCATCGGCATATCCGAGTTGTATTGTTTTATGTGATCGATGCATGGTGATGCCGAACAATCGTGACAGTGTGCTATAAAGTGAAACACCTTCTAGATCTTCATTCATCAACGAAACATATTTAGGGTGCAGGTACATGCGATCCAGAATCACCGGCACATTATCCCCGAGCAAAACGCGTTCAATGAATATGACTTTATCGCCGGGTTTAAGCTTCAGCTCCTGTATGTCCAGTTCATCCGCAGGTTGCAGCGCAAACGTCAAAAGTTTATGGTCCGGTACAATGTCGTTCGCCTCACATGCTTCCGTAAAACTTATATTTGTTGAGATGTTTTCCGACACTATACGATGCCTGACAAAAGTGCCCTTACCTTGTTTGCGTACCAGAAAACCCTCGTCTGCAAGTTTGCAAAGCGATGTGCGTACCGTATTTCTGCTGATGCCATATTGATGTGCAATTTCGATTTCGCTTGGTAGCTTGGAACCGTAAGGCAACGTTCCATTCATAATTTTTTCACTGATATCTTTTTTCAACTGCATATATAGGGGAATAGGCGAAAGATCATTCAGCACCACGTTATTCTTTTCATCTTTTACAGACAATTTGACACCTCCATATTTTTATTTAGAACATAAAAGGGAATAGAACATTCTTCTTACATAATCCTACCACATTAATTTAATCAAAGTTATTTTGCGTAATTTTTTGCCGCAAAAAACTGTGCCATCCCGCACAAAATGGCATTTAAAGGGAGAAATAGAAACAAAAGTTGACTGTTGTTTTAAGATATTTATCGTGAAGTTGACCTGTGGTATCGATATGTGCTACATTGTACTAGAAAGTTCTATAACAATGCGGAATAAAGGAGGTTTTGATGTTAAATTTTAACGTTCCAAGATTTGAAAAGATGGTTGGCGACGCGCTTGCTATGCGCGAAGGCATCGAGAAAGCAGTCGATGAAATTTTTGACGCCGGCTATTCAAACTTGTTTTTTATCGGTACGGGTGGAACCTTTGCCCATGCATTGCCAATTAAGTATTGGCTTGATTCTGAAACGGATATAGAATCTCACGTTGAAATTGCCTCGGAATTCATGACGAGGAAAAATCGTCGCTTTAATAAAGATTCGGTTTGCATCTTCTCGACTCGAAGCGGGACAACAAAAGAAATCATACAGGCGGCTAAGTTCTGTCAAGATCGCGGCGCGCGCACGTTCGTCTACGTTTCCAATCCGGATACGCCGATCTATGAACATGCCGACTACATCGTTCAAAGCTATGCAGAAGATGATCATTTAGGCGAGGCCATCTATCTTTTCATGTACATGCTGTTGGCGCGCCTTTGCTATCGCGAGGGTCTGCTCGCCGATTATGACGCATGGATGGAGAAGCTCGAGTCAATTACGCCGTATCTGATCAAGGGTAAAGAACAGTACGACGCGACGGCCGAGAAGTTTGCGAAAGCCTACAAGGATGAAACTTGGATCATGGTCGCAGGCGCAGGCATGATGTGGGGAGAAGCCTACGACTACGCAATGTGCATTCTGGAAGAGATGCAGTGGATCCGCACGAAATCGATCCATTCCGCTGAATTCTTCCACGGTACTTTGGAACTGGTTGAGGAAGACACCGTCATGCTCGTCTTGCAGGGCGATGACGAAGCCAGGCCGCTCACAGATCGTCTCCTTCGTTTTGCCGCTCATATTACTGAACACGTTACCGTCTTTGACACCGAAACGGTGGATTTGCCGTTCGATGACTTCAAGGACAGAAAGCTTCTGTCTCCGATGATCATTTACTCGCTTCTTGAGCGTTTAAGCCGCCATCTGGAGCACGAGCGCAATCATCCGCTGACTACACGCCGTTATTACAGGCAGTTTGATTATTAATCCGTCTGCTGTTTTAAAGAATAAGTAGTACAAATTTGATCTGTTGCCGTTACGGTGTTCGACCATAACGGAAAAGAATAAATGAGCAGATGCGAGGAATAGGATAGGCGATATTGATGTTACACATTATTGGAATGGGCGACAATGTCGTTGACATTAATGTGACGCTGGGGCAACGTTTTCCCGGCGGTAATAGCGTCAATGTCGCTATCTTTTCCCAATATCTTGG
>JAAZJV010000223.1 GCA_012800135.1 Clostridiaceae bacterium
CCGGTCAACTCGATCTTCGCGATGACGAAGATCCGAAGCTATTAGCAGATGTTATCGCTCCGATGACGGAAGATATGGTCAAACTGCCGACGTCAATACGCCAAAAAGGCTATACGAAGCGCCACGCGCGCGGCAATCGGAATGAGCGCCGGAATGGCGCCAATAGCTACGGCAGAAACGAGAAGCAACGCGCGTCTTTTTCACAATCGAAAGAGAACGCGAACAAGACAGCGAAAATGGCGACATGTACATCTGATGAAATGAATACCAGACAACGAATATCTTCGCAGAAGGAGGCATCATCGCCCGACCTCAGCTCTCAACCGTTCGATAAAACGCTTGTAATTCGCATTCCTAAAGAAGCTTCGCCGGCATTTCGTGATGCGCTGGAGGCGGCACTGGCCTTTTTCTCCGGTAAGATGCCGATCCGTATTTATGATGAAGCGAGCGGTTCGCTTGTGAGGCCACGTGAAACGTCAGGTATCCAGTGGAATCAAGAAAATGCGGCGCTGCTGATCAATCGCTTTGGTCGTGAAAATTTCGGATATCTATAGCTGCGCTGTAATTTGGCAGTAGAAGCAGATTTTCTTCGACGGATTTGATTCTGAAATTAGGAGTAGTCTTTTTTTGTGTCGCATGCGCTTTCATGATGCCACTAGTCAATCGCTTGATAGGAACTAAACTTCGAGATTGAGGATATCCCTGCAGGAGACGTGCATATTCAATCCTTCTTCGTTAAAAAATGGTTTGATCTTCGGCGATATGCAGTTCATTATTTCTATGAAATGACGGTATAATAAAATGGAATGGTTCATCGATCCGTGATCACGATTATAAACGAGGGCTGTATTGCGATATGCGAGAGGGAATGTGCCACCAAGAGGAAATCCTGAAGACACAAAACGCGTCATCATTGTCACATCAAAACAAATTAGATCGGCAGAAGAATGAACATGCTGCTACGGTCGGTATGCGTGACGTATATAAAGGGCAGGAACTGCGCCCTCAAGTCCCTTTCTTTAAATTAAATGTTCCCAATGTGATTACGCTTATCCGTTTTATTGCTATCGTGCCTTTGGCAGTTATGATCTCTAAATGGCCGGCATATCGAATGACGTCGTTCTTACTATTCCTTGCAATTTGGATGACCGATTTGCTCGACGGATGGATCGCGCGAACGTTCAATATGATCACCGGGTTTGGAAAACTGTTTGATCCTTTCGTCGATAAAGTTTTTCAAGTGGTTACCGTCATTATGCTCAACTCCATAGGTCGTATTCCTGTCTGGGTACCGATTTTTTATGTATTTAGAGAACTCTTAATGATTTTTGGCGGCACATTACTCCTTACTCGTTCTCACGTTGTTGTTTATTCGGATATTTTCGGCAAGTTGTCGACGTTTCTCTTCGTCGCGGCAGCGTCACTTGTTTTGCTGATTTCTGAGCCTCTGGGTATCTTCAGCGATCTTATTTTCTTGCCTGCAATCATCACTTCGCTGGTGGCAATGGTGCATTACACGATTAAACATTCGTCGAGTAAGAATAATAAGAATAATAAGAATAGAGAATAGCTAGATTGTTTTTGTTGCACATGCTAAACGTATGTGTTATTTACGCATTTGATCAAGGTTATAAGAGAGGTTGTCGCTGATTCGAGGCTTTTGTGATACGAGAAAAAACGATTAGAAAACTCGAGTTCAATATTATTCTTGAGCGTCTTTCAGAATACGCTGTAACGCCGGGAGGCAGGGAGCGCTGTGAGACGTTGCGACCGGCAGATAGCGTTGCAAAATCAGGTGCTTGGCTTCAGGATACGGAAGATGCTTTGTCGCATCTTAGCATTTACGGCGAACTGCCGCTTGGCGGTATCTCCGATATCCGACCGTCACTGTTGATTGCCAAAGCGGACGGCACACTTTCGTGCGCCGATTTCTTGAGGATTGCCGCTTTTCTTCGCGCGGTCGAACGTCTAAGAACAGTTTCTGAATCGAACGATAAAGAGCGTTTCTCAGCTATAGATACTCGGTTAAAAGCGCTTGAAATCTTGCCCGGTTTTCGCGAGCGACTCGAACGATCCATCGCAGGAGAGGACGACCTCAAAGATCACGCAAGTCCTGAACTGTACCGCCTTCGTCGGCAGCTTCAAGAGGCAAAAGACAACGTGCGAAGCGCGCTTGATCGCGTGTTAACACAAAAGAGCGATGCGCTTCAAGAATCATTCGTGACTATCCGTGAAGGCCGGTATGTGGTGCCTGTGCGTGCAGATCGTCGACAGGCAATCGATGGCCTTGTTCATGATACTTCGTCAACAGGAAGTACGCTTTTCATTGAGCCGATGGCTGTCGTCAGTTTAAACAACAAAATACGGGAGCTTCTGTCGGCAGAGCAGCATGAAATCATGCGCATTCTGCGTGAATTATCTGGTATTGTCGCGACAAACGCCGCACTTTTGCAAAACAATTTTGAGTATATCGGCGAACTTGATTTTCTCATGGCGAAGGCATGTCTCGCGACGGATCAGGAGTCAACTCGTCCGAAACTGAACGACAAAGGTTTGATTCAGCTGAATAAAGCGCGGCACCCATTGATTCCGAAAGATGAGGTTGTGCCGATTGACTTTGAGCTCGGTCAGCGTTTCCGCACTCTCGTAATAACGGGGCCAAATACGGGTGGAAAGACGGTTACATTAAAAACGTGCGGCCTTTTAACACTTATGGCGATGGCCGGACTGATGATTCCTTCTGCCTCCGGTTCTGAGATTTCTTGGTTTCGCACGATCGCTGTTGACATTGGTGACGAACAAAGCATTGAGCAGAGTCTATCGACGTTTTCTTCACACATGAAGGAACTTATTGCCATCACGAACGAAGCCGGCCCCGGGATGTTGGCGCTTGTCGATGAGCTTGGCGCCGGAACAGATCCTTCAGAGGGCGCAGCGCTAGCCATTGCCATATTGGATCATCTGAAGACAGCCGGCGCACATACGGTAGCTACAACGCATTATCAAGAGCTTAAGGGTTATGCGATGAATACGCCGGGTGTTGAAAACGCGTGCTGTGAATTTGATGTTGATACGCTTCAGCCGACGTATCATCTCCTTATCGGGATTCCGGGTGTCAGCAATGCACTTTCTATCGCATCGCGTCTTGGACTCGATTCCGATATAGTAGATAGTGCTAGATCTCTGATCTCAAATGAGGGAACGCAATTCGAGTTTTTGGTGAAATCGATTGAAACAAGTCGTCGAAAAGCGCGTGAGATGGAAGAAGATCTTCTTCGACTGCGTGAGGAGACAACAGAAGCCAAAGAGGCACTGACGCTCGAACGCGAAAAATGGCACAATGAACGCGTTCGATTGAGGGCGGAAACACAAGCGAAGACGTCCGAGATGATGGCAGAAGCTTCAAGAGATGTAGAAGATCTCCTCGCTAAAATTCGAGAAAAAGCGAGTACATCGGGCGGTCACCGCTTAGAATCGGAAGCGCGCGGCGCTCTTCACACACTAAAGAAAAAATACGCTGCTTCTCAGGCAGCGGCGGCAGAGATCGATTCGGAGTTATCGTCTTTTCAAGCTGAGTCGATTGAGATCGGTGAATTATACGAAGCGAAGACGCTCGGAATTTCGGGTACAGCGCGTGCTGTATCTGATGACGGGAAGAATGTCGTGCTCGAATCCGGGTCTTTTCGAATCACGGTGCCGGCGTTGTCACTTCGTCGCGTTCAAAAGGATCGGCATACCGATCTGCGAAAGAGACGTCTGCATAGCGTACGTATACGAGGTGCTACGGATAATACAGCTGACATTCGAGCCGACGTTATGTCCCGCGCGAGCGCAGAGCTCATTCTCCTCGGAAAGCGCGTCGATGAGGCTTGGGTGCTTCTTGATCAATTCCTTGATGATGCTGTGCTGGCAGGACTTACAAATGTCAGAATCGTGCATGGAAAGGGGACGGGTGCGCTTCGTCAGGCGACACAAGAGGCGCTATCCAGAGACCGGCGTGTCGATACATTCCGTCTGGGAGGCGAAGGTGAAGGCGGTGACGGCGTAACGATTGTAAAGTTACGTCATGATAAATTGTCCTGAATACTTTTATAACATCTGGAGCGCTCGCGCTTCATGTATAATAGAAATATCCTTGGATCGTCTTTTGGCGGACAAGAAGGGAAGGTGCGATGAATCCGGCCTGGCTATTCAATGAAGGTAAAAACATTCAAAGCTATCTTATGCTTGGAGCGCTTCCGGCGGACGAGCAAGATGGAGGTCAGGGTTTTCGTTTCGCCTGCTGGGCGCCACGCGCAGAGGCGGTGAGCGTAGTTGGCGATTTTAACGAATGGGATCCTACGGCGCATCCGTTGCAGCTTGTTGGTTCCACCGGCATTTGGCGATGTGTCGTTCCTGATGCCCGTGTGTGGCAGCGATATAAGTTCTTGATACACACGCGAACCGGTCAGCAGCTTCTCAAAGCCGATCCTTTCGCTCGTCACGCGGAGACGCGTCCGAACACCGCATCAGTTCTCTATAATCCTAATGACGACTACACTTGGCATGATGAGTCTTTCTGTGCATCGCGAAAGGATGCTACGGAAGCCGGCCCTCTGAATATTTATGAGGTTCATTTGGGGAGTTGGCGACGCTATCCGGACGGCAATGTCTACAATTATCGCGATATCGCTCCGCAACTGGTCGACTATTGTATCGATATGGGGTATAACGCTGTCGAGCTGATGCCCATCATGGAGTATCCTCTAGACGCGTCTTGGGGGTATCAGAGTACAGGCTACTTTGCGCCGACATCACGCTACGGCACACCGGCAGATTTCAAGGCTTTTGTTGATATAATGCACCAGGCCGGTCTTCGCGTCATTCTCGACTGGGTTCCCTCTCATTTCCCTAAAGATGATTTTGCGCTAGCGCGTTTTGACGGCTTACCACTTTTCGAGCATCCGGATGCTACGCTCGCAGAGCACGCGGATTGGGGAACGCTCGTCTTTAACTATGGATTAAAGGAAGTTGTTTCTTTTCTGATGTCATCTGCGTGGTTCTGGATTGAAGAATTTCACGCGGACGGCCTTCGTTATGACGCTGTCAGCAGCATGTTGTATCTCAATTTTGGGCGCTCGAACGCACGCCCGAACAAAAAAGGCGGCTATGAAGATCTCGATGCGATCGCTTTCCTTCGCCAACTCAATCAGCGGCTGCGAAAAGCGTTTCCTTATTGCATTTTGGCGGCTGAGGAATCTTCTGCATACAGCTATGTCTCATCACCGGTTGAGGAAGGCGGACTCGGTTTCACACATAAATGGAATTTGGGGTGGATGAACGACACGTTAAGTTACATGAAATCGGATTACTACGCGCGTTCCCAATTCCATGAAAAGATCACATTCTCCATGATGTATGCGTTCAGTGAGCGCTTTATCTTGCCTTTTTCACACGATGAGGTGGTTCACGGCAAAAAATCATTGCTCGGACGCATGCCGGGCGATGAGTGGCGTAAATTTGCTTCGCTTCGGGCGTGTTATATGTATCAAATGTCACATCCCGGCGCAAAATTGAATTTTATGGGAAACGAATACGCGCCCTATATTGAATGGCGCTATTACGAAGAACTTGAATGGTTCATGCTGCAGTATGAGAAGCACAGCGCGATGAAGTCTTTCTGCCGCGACCTGAACCGTCTTTATCTCGAATCCTCTTCCTTCTGGGAAGTCGATGACTCGTGGGACGGCTTTCAATGGATGGATGCGAATGACCGCGAGAACAGTATATTTTCCTACGCGCGCATGAACGCAGACAAGAGCGAAATCATGCTTGTGATTTTGAATATGACGCCAGCGTCGTACCCGTCGTTCAGAATTCGCGTGCCTAATGAAGGTCAATATCGTCTTATCTTGAATAGTGATTCTCCGCGCTATGGCGGAAGCGGTTATGCGGGACTCGACGAAGACGGCGTCGTCTTTCATACGATCGATCGCGCCGCTTCCGAGAAGAACAAGGGTGCACCCGGGATGTACGAGCGTATCGTGTCGGCGGGGAAA
>JAAZJV010000224.1 GCA_012800135.1 Clostridiaceae bacterium
AGAAGTCATTCGCATTCCAGGACATACACCCTTTACACCCAAAGATGGATGGGGCGGGTTTGTCGGCTTTGTGTACGATGACGAGACTAAGACGCCGATTTCGGATTTCACGATTGAAGTCGATTATAGAGACTTAGACACAGGCGAACCAGAACACTACATCTTTACGTATACTTTCCCGCCTTCAGAGGGCAAATATGCTCAGTTGCAGGGCGAATATATGATCCTCGTTAATGTTCAAGGAACGGAAGGTGATGTCGAAGACTTAACAGTACATGCAGACGGCTATGTTTCCGCTTATCTTGGCGATTTTAATATCAAAGAAGGGTTGTTTACCGATGCCGGTGTCGTATACCTCAAACGTGAGGGTGCGACTCCGGGTCCGGATCCCCAGCCGAAACCGGTTGAACCGGATCCCGATGACGGCGTCATCCGTATTCCGGGTCACACTCCGTTTACACCGCAAGAAGGCTACGGCGGTTTTGCGGGCTTCGTCTACGATGCAATAACGAAGAAGCCCATACCGTCATTTAGGTTTGCTGACCTCACATGGCTTGATGGTACGGCAGCCGATTATGAAGATACGTACTTTGACTGGCCGTATCCGGATGACTTGTTAGCGCAGATCGAAGGTGAGTTTATCTTCTGGGTTGGTATGTTAGGTAAAAAATCGGGTACGATGGAGCCTTTCACAATCGAAGCGGATGGCTACGAATCGGTGTACGTAGATTCCTTCGTGGTGAAAGAAGGCGCAGTCACGGATCTTGGTGTCTTCTATCTCCAGCCTTTGAGCGCCGAGCTGAATGAAGGAGAGGTTGCCGTTGTTCTCGAATGGGGTCCAGTGCCTGAAGATCTGGATTTACACGTCACCGCACCAATCGAAAATTACGGACGTCCGTTCCACTTGTTTGCTTTTTCTGATTATTTTTACTTCGGAAATTCTGACGATCCTGATGCATGGGTAGAAGTGGACAGTGATGTCGGCTACGGTCCGGAGGCTGTGATTTTGTCACCTCCGGAAAAAGATGTTACATATACAGTCTACGTCCATGACTTCACAAACACGGCAAAGCAAAGTGGTGCTAATGCGCTCGCTAATTCAGTTGCCACAGTATCGATCTACTTTGAGGGAGTGAACGAGCCGATAAGTTTTGATGTTCCGAACAATGAAGGCACCCTTTGGAAAGTCTGTGAGATTAAAAATGGCAAAGTTACACCGATCAATACAATGAGCTATGAAGGACGACCGTTAAATATTGGCAGCAACTAACAGGAAAAACAAGCCGCGCAGTCAAGTATGCTCGATTTTGACAGTGGAACGGCGATATCAAAGATGATCACATGCCGCGTAGCTAAGTTGATTGATCGGCTGAGTAAGGTTACTTTGATTAAGCTATGAAAAGAGATAAGGGACGGCGTAACGGTGCCGTCCCCTCCATTTAGATAAAGAATTTCGACCTTATTTTCACCATTGCCTTCAAAAGTAATAGATTGGACAAGGCAAAAACTTGTGGTACAATAGCGAAGCGGCACGAATGAGGCGCCGTTATTATATGGATAACGTGGGCGATTAGCTCAGCTGGGAGAGCGCTGCGTTCGCATCGCAGAGGTCGAGAGTTCGAATCTCTTATCGTCCACCACAGCAAATACCGCTATAGATGCGTGCGTATCCATGGCGGTATCGTTATTTTCCGGGAAATTATAGGTAATCGTGATCAAGCTATCATCTACATTTAAAGTTAGATGTTTAGGCAGGTGACTAGCGTGACAAAATCCATGTCGGTTGTCCATATACCGTATAATGTTTGTACTTTAGAAAATTTATCAAAACGATATAAGAATTCAAGTTATACATTCATGTCAAAGTAGCATTTATGCAACAGTAAACTCATCCCGTAAGTTAAATGTTTTCATAGAAAGAGGGTTGCTATGATCGTCATCAAAGGCAATTACAATACGGCAAAAGTATTTGTCGATGAAATCGAAGAAGGTGCGAGACTACAAATTCAAACAATGCTCGATCAACCCTTTGTTGAAAATAGCAAAATCAGAGTTATGCCTGATGTTCATGCAGGAGCTGGCTCGACGATCGGTACAACGATGACCATTCGAGATAGAGTCGTGCCAAATCTCGTTGGTGTCGATATTGGCTGTGGGATGTTGACGAGCAAAATTAAAGTGAAAAAGATCGATTTTTCAACATTAGATACCGTCATTCACAGCAAGATACCTTCCGGATTTTCCATTCGAAACAAAGTTCATGAATACGTCAAATATGTTGATGTCAATAGACTGAAAATAAGAAGAAATGGAAAAAATGATAAAAAACTCAACATCAAACGGGCAGAAAGATCAATAGGCACACTAGGCGGCGGGAATCACTTTATTGAAATCAATCAAGATGAGGATAACAATATCTATCTCGTCATTCATACCGGATCTAGGAACATTGGGAATCAAGTAGCTTCTCTCTATCAGAGAGAAGCTATGAAAATGACACCGTATCAACCTAAAAGCCTCGCTTATTTAGAAGGCGAAAAATTCAATGACTATCTCCATGACATGAAGATTATGCAAGAATATGCTGAGTATAATAGATTGGCCATACGGGATATCATCGTTGCAAGTATGGGATGGGAAGTCATCAATGAATTCACGACCATTCATAATTATGTTGATCTGAAAAGCATGATTTTGCGAAAAGGCGCAGTATCAGCACAAAAGGGCGAGAAAATTTTGATTCCCTTGAATATGCGTGACGGATCGCTAATCGCTGTTGGAAAAGGTAATCCGGATTGGAATTTTTCAGCACCACACGGAGCTGGGAGAGTGCTATCAAGGACAGAGGCGAAGAGAGTGCTCTCACTAGATAATTTCAAAAAATCGATGAAACACGTCTATACAACATCGATTAACAAACAGACCATCGATGAGGCACCTGAAGCCTATAAAGACAAGAGCATCGTCATAGACAACATCCATGAAACGGCGGAAATCATCGCTTACCTTAAACCTTTATACAACTTTAAGGGTTAATTTCTGTATTCAAGTCGGCAAAAGACCGTTCATCGAACAAAAAAAGCAATGAGTGACGTTCGGCTGTCATTCTTCAAGACCTGCGATTTTCTGCCGCATGACATCGAGACATAATCGAAAATCAACAATCTTCTGGTTGCATAGCGACAGTAAAATACGCCCTCTTGAGGACAACGAACACAATCGACTCTTCAATCAACATTTGTTGCTTCATACGCCGCACGGCTGTGGGCAATGATCTTATTGGCAGTCTCGCGCCCGTCGATTTGTAAAATGTCAGTTTTTATGTTCTCTAAATCTTTATAAACCTCAAAAAAATGCATAATTTCGTTATAAACATGGTCCGGCAAATCCGTTAGATTTTGATAAGAACGCATTTGAGGATCATCAAAAGGTACGGCAATGATTTTTTCATCAATGTCTTCATCGTCCGTCATTTTGATTGCGCCAATTGGATAGCAACGCACCATGCAAAGTGGAGTCAAACTCTCAGAACACAGTACCAGAACATCTAAAGGGTCGCCGTCATCCGACTTAGTCTGTGGGATAAATCCGTAATTTTGGGGATAGTGCGTTGACGTGTAAAGAATGCGATCAAGTCGTAACAGACCGGTTTGAGGGTCCACCTCATACTTCTGTTTGCTGCCCTTCGGAATTTCAATAACTGCAAGAAAATCATCCGGCTGAATCTTGTCTTTAGGCAAATTATTCCAAGGATTCATGAAAACCTCCCAAAATCGTTAATAATCATGTATATGCACGCGACCTTGTGAACGAGTTTCACCTCATAGGAGGTGGCATCCAACCAGCGAAAATTCATCAGTCGCGAACAGTCCATAGCATATTAGAATCTATCCATAGCATATCCGATCGACATAACCCTCGCCAATGGGCAAAACGACTAATCACAAATGAACATAAGACCAATCAGAAATAAGCATATGATCCTCTTGAAAACAAATGAGCTCAACCGTACTACCGGACTATCAGAAGGTTGGCGATTTATCTAGGAATACTCTAGCACAATTACTTTTAGGAATACTTTATCACAACTAGTTTTAGGAATAATTTAGCACGACTAACTCAACTAACTACCGTAAGAATGATCAATAGAGGCAGGGAAATTTCCTTTTTATAGAACAAAAAACTATTCTTAACCCCATGCGACCTACCCGCTAACTTCAAGAAAAAGACACCTCAATATTACCGACAAAACTCTCTCACCTAAAAACTACACAATTATTCAAAATAACTTGAAAAATTGTACAGCGGAGGGGAAGAGAGTGGTGATTTGATGGATATTTAAATTACAAATGAGTTTTTTATAGGAAAAAGGGTGTATAGAGTGTTAATGTACAGGATAATTTGGCAGTTTTTAAAGGGAAATATGCAATAACGGCGCGATGAATGAGATCTTTATTTTTGTTGCTTCTTATTCGAGGGAAAGGGGGATATGGTTTAAGTTGCTCGTGTTAATACTAACGAATGGTTGGGGTGCTTTATCAGTCGCTTCCAAGCAGCAATATAGATTTTGTACATTTTTTTAACGCCTGAGAATTGGGGGACTTCTCGGCGTTGGATTTTCTGAAAACGCGAGCGGATTTGAAGTCCCTTTTTTTGCAAAAGATCACGTAGCGCTACGAAACTCTCAAAAAATTTTCGTGCACGGATGTGAATACGTTTTCCTATCCGGTGTGAAAGTTGGCGTGCCAAAGTAAGAAAGGCTTTTAGATTAACAAGTTGTGAATAGGACACCGAGACAACTTGGTAGCCTTCTGATTCAAGATGAGCTGTCCGTATTTCATCTTTTAATACTGCTGAAGCACTACTATGGTATTCTTCGCTGTCGTATTCGATGTCAAGTTTACATGACGGGACATAAAGATCGGCATAATATATTTTTCTACCCTCATCCAAAATGATTCTTTCGTTAAATGTAATTTCTTTAAATCCGCAACCTCCTAATGCATTAGGTAAACGTAGAAACATGTATAGCAGCGTTTCCATGGGAGAGCGCGAGTTGTTGTCGAGATAGCGAATTGCTCGAAGTGCTTTCCTGCGGCCGCGGTGTCCTCGAAGTTCTACTGCACAGGTGTGGAGTTCTTCGACAGTACATCGCGGCCGATTTCCTTCGCGATAGGAACAGATTTGAAGTCCAAGGTAAATTAGCTCGTGAATACTGTATTCGTGAGCGACTTGAAGAAAAACTAGAGGAAGTGTACAGACTTTGCCTGATACGTATTTTTCGGCGCCAGGAATACTACAGGTGTGTATGATTGCTCGATCGGGGCGATAGATGGGCATGTCTGTGAAAATGACATACTCTTCGTCGAAAATCATATTTGCCGGCTCGATGTTATTTCGGAGCGATGGTACGCCCCAGTAATCAAGCGCAGGTTTGCCGCAAAGATATTTTTTGATGTAGTTACTCATACCTAAAAGTCTATGGAGAGTTTTTAATATAAGAATAGGAAATTTCTGCCTTTAACATGCAATAACCGTCAATTTGTCGAAACGAATTTTGACAAAGTCGATTTAGTGAAATTATATTGTCGAAGATAATTATGTTGGGGGCGATCGTCATAAAGGAATTTATTGTGATCTTGATGATTTTCATAATCCCATGATTCACGCGAAGCCCTAATTCACGCGAAGCCCTAATTTACGCGAAGTCATGATTTATGAGAAGCTCTA
>JAAZJV010000225.1 GCA_012800135.1 Clostridiaceae bacterium
GAACCGTTAAATTAGAGGCTATGATTGTCGCCAAGCGCTTGTTTTGGCGCGTATCCAAGACGGTGAGCAATTGCGCGAATGATTCCTGCGTCAGCGGCTCCGTACCTAGATCGTCAATCAGTAGCAAGTCCCACGATAACAGCGCTTCGTATAACATCGTAGCCTCTTCAAGCTGTTCGGGATCCGCCCTAAAGGACAACTGCTGGCGTTTATAGCGAGCCATCATGTCAAACAGAGTGGGCGATGAGACATAAATCACTGCCCTTCCCTCTTCCATCAAGCGGTGCCCAATGCACTGCATAAGGAACGTTTTACCGGTGCCGGGCGCACCTGAAAAGAAGAGATTTCTATCTTTAAGGCGGTCAAAATTCGAGACGTAAGTCGTCGCCATCTTGACGTAACCAGCCATAATCTCGCGAGGTGAAATACTGGTGTTTTTCTTATCAGACTTAATATGTGAATCAAAAAGGTTGAGATTAAAATTCGAAAATAGTGCATCGTCATTCATCGGATCCGGAAAATAATGCGGCATAAATGACTGCACCGCCACATTTCGACACGCGCACCAACGGTTTCCGACGCGACCCGTGTCCTCACAAACAGCACAGACATAATCAGGTTCCTGATAATCGTCGTCGATGCAGTGTCGGCGAAGAAATGCGTCGCGTCGCGCTAAGGCGTTTTGAAAAGACTGCTCCGTCTTCCGACGCGCTTCCGTCATTCCGCTTTCATTATGCTGTGAAACAGTTCTCGCTGAAGGATCGCTCTTTCGGGAATTATTTTTTTCGTTTTCATCATCAGGATCAGGTGGAAGGGAATCTGCTTTATCTGATTGTGGAGCCATTTTTTCCTCAAAAGCGCGACAATCGGTCAGCAAGCGTTCAAAACCTAAACGCCTGATGTCAAGATCATACTTTCGAAGTTCCGGGTACGTATCGTATAGCGCGCGCAAACGTTCATCGCGACGCTGATACGCCTCCTGTCGACGTCGGTCATAAAGTCGCTCAAGATCCCGATTTAATTTTCCGGAAAGGCTTATCATCGTTTATCCGATCCTCGGCATCGGTGCCGCCTCAGGTAAAGTGCCGTCATCGTAGGCTTCTTCCTCATGCGCCGTCGAGAAGTTGGCACGGTTGCTGCCAAGCGCTGACGTTTTCTCTCTAAGAGAAGCACGTTCTAATTCTCTCTTGCGCTCGTATACTTCGATATCTTCTACCGTTTTGACTCCGTTTTCATGCCAATCTCTGAGAATGGTGCCTACGTATCGGACGCTTGGACTTTGCGCGCCTGTCGTACGCGACAACGCTTCCTCTATCACATCCTGATCATAATTGTATTCATCTACCCAGCGATCGACATCACGCAGATCATACTCCGTCATACGGCGACGAAGCCGCTTCCCGACAAGCGCCTTGATATCATTTTTGCGCATGAAACGCGTATAGTAAATAGAGAGCTGATCAAATGTTCTCACACCGGCTGATGCCCAGTCTTCAGCGATTCTGGCTGCGTAGCCGGGACCGGAAAGTTTCTTGTTGTTCGATGCCTCCTGAAATAGAGCATAGACCACTTCCGGCTCAAACCCATACGATTCAAACCATCGGTCGATGTGATCATACCACGTAAACGTCATCATCCCCTGGAAGAAAGTCAGATTGATCTGATTCACCATTGACTCGCGATCTTTGTGCATCGTTTCACGTCTGCGAATTTCGCTCGGCGAAGACGACGTAATCGGACGATAGCGCTTCTGCAATTCTTGCATCTTAAGATCTAAGATCGCGATGTCCTGATCGGATACCGTCACCAAATAACGCTTCTTCAACTCAACAAGCGCCTCATCGACGTCATCTTCCGATATGCCAAGGCGATCGGCCAAATCTTCAACAGTGGCTTTTCGCGATCCGCTTTGCGACACAGAATTCAAGAACAGATAACATTTCACGGCGTTGCCAGATAGCTCGGGCATCACGTCTTGTATAAAAAGATTGGGAATCATCGTGTCGCTGAAAAGAATGGCACGGCTGTCTTTAATACGCACGGTCAAGTTCTCCTTTCCACGCCGTGTCTGCCACTCAAAGAGCAGTCTACATTTGAAAAAATAGCGAAGGAGATCGCGCGCGATACTCCTTCGCCGGTCGAGGCGTCATTGACGCATGTTATTTCATTGTTCCTGATTCGCAAGGCGTACGTAGTTCTGATAACGCTCATCAGCCGC
>JAAZJV010000226.1 GCA_012800135.1 Clostridiaceae bacterium
AACATACGGTCAAGCTGCTGAGAAGACCATCTCGATTTACCGCGAGGGCAAAGTCGGACTCGAGCGAATTTCCTTCGCGATGGATCAGTTGCGTGAGAAGCCGCTGGAGGGATTTGAGTCACTCAAATCCGTTACGCTGTCCGATTATGCGACGAGCGTCAAAACATTTCTTAAAACAGGTGAGACGGAGATACTTCACTTGCCGACAAGCAATGTATTGCTTTATGAGCTGGAAGGAATAGATTTCATGTGCATACGTCCTTCCGGAACTGAACCGAAAATCAAGGTTTATTTCGGTTGCTACGGAGATGACCGAAATGCCTGTGATAAGAGACTTGCTGAATACGAGGAACTTGTCTTGCAGCGTGTCAACCGCCTACTCGAAAACTAATAACAATTTAAAGATATATGCATAGATAGACAATGGCCTTTACTCATCTTCACTTACATACAGAGTACAGTTTGCTTGATGGCGCAAACCGGATCCATGAATTGCCCGCGCAGTTAAAAGCCTTGGGCATGGATGCCTGCGCCATCACGGATCACGGCGTCATGTACGGGATTCTTGATTTTTATCGGACGATGAAAGCCAATGGCATTCATCCGATCATTGGATGTGAAGTGTACGTCGCTCCGAGAAGTCATCTCGAGAAGGATGTGGCGCATGACCGCGATCCGCATCACCTGATATTACTGGCCGAAAACAACGAAGGTTACCATAATCTTGTCAAACTGGTATCTATTTCGCACGTGGATGGATTTTATTACAGACCGCGTGTAGACGTTGAATTGCTAAAACAATACCATGATGGCCTGATCGCGCTTTCGGCATGTCTTTCGGGTGAAGTCCCGCGTCTCGTTTTGTCAGGTGATCTTGATGCCGCGCGAAAGAAAGCTTTAGAATATCAAGACATCTTCGGAAAAGATCATTACTTTCTTGAAATCCAAGGAAATGGACTTCCTGAGCAGAATATCGTCGATGCGGCTCTCATCCGTATTAGTCGCGAAACCGGCATTCCGCTCGTCGCAACGAATGACTGCCATTATCTTAAAAGCGAAGATGCGTTCGCACATGAAGTATTGCTCTGCATGCAGACAGGCAAGACATTAAGTTCACCTGATCGAATGAAGATGGACACCGACACACTCTATGTCCGATCTCCTGAGGAGATGCAACAGATCTTCGCATCGGTACCTGAAGCGATCGAAAACACGGAGATCATCGCTCAACGCTGTCAAGTTGAACTTGAGTTTGGTCATATTTATCTTCCGAAATATGAGACGCCTGAGGGCGAGACGACGGAGCAGATGCTTAGGCGCCTTACCGATGAAGGATTGGAAAAAAGACTTGCGACGCGAAACACCGGTATTTCAAAAGAAAAGTATGAAAAGCGTCTAGCCAACGAGCTCTCTGTCATTAACAGCATGGGCTACACCGACTATTACCTGATTGTATGGGATTTCATTCATTATGCCCGCAGCCAAGGTATTATTGTCGGTCCCGGACGCGGCTCCGGCGCTGCGTCTCTGGCTGCATACTGTCTTTTTATTACAGACATTGATCCTTTGCAATACGGTCTTCTTTTTGAACGTTTTCTCAATCCTGAACGCGTCAGTATGCCTGACTTTGATGTAGATTTCTGTTATGAACGCCGCGGAGAAGTGATTGACTATGTCACAGAAAAATATGGCGAAGATCACGTGTGCCAAGTTATCACCTTCGGAACATTGGCCGCTCGCGCTGTGATCCGCGATGTTGGGCGTGCGCTTGATCTCTCGTATGCGGAGACCGATCGCATCGCGAAAATGATTCCCAACCAACTTAAGATTACGATCGACAAAGCACTTGAAATGAACCCTGATCTCAAGAAGATCTACACCGAAGATCCCACGTCAAAACGTGTCATTGATTTAGCCCGTCGTTTCGAGGGGATGCCTCGACACGCATCAACGCACGCGGCCGGCGTCATCATTGCCGACAGACCGGTCTCCGATATTGCTCCGCTCGCGAGGAATGACGAATCTATCGTCGTCCAATTTACAAAAAATGAAATTGAATCTGTTGGTCTTATGAAGTTTGACTTTTTGGGGCTCCGTACCCTGACTGTCCTTCAGGAAACAGCCAATCTCGTCCGGAAAAACTACGACGTCACCATCGATTATACGGCAATGGCCTATGATGATCCGTCCATCTATGACATGATCAGCCGCGGAGACACCGATGGCGTATTTCAACTTGAAGGCGGCGGCATGACACAGTTCATGAAGGAATTGAAGCCGGAGTCATTTGAAGACATTATCGCAGGGATATCACTTTTTCGTCCAGGGCCGATGACAAATATACCGCGCTATGTCGAAGCACGTCACGATGCCTCAAAAATTCGCTACGAAACGCCGCTTCTCGAACCTGTCTTAAACATGACATACGGCGTCATAGTCTATCAGGAGCAGGTCATGCGCATTGTACGCGATCTGGCAGGCTTTTCTTTTGGCCAAGCTGATAATGTTCGACGTGCGATGTCGAAGAAGAAAGAAGATCTTCTGAAAAGTTACCGCGCACTTTTCATAGATGGAGGGCAAGACGACAGCGGCGCTATCATTAAAGGCGCTGTCGCCAATGGTGTTCCGCGCAGCGTCGCCGAAAAACTTTTTAATGACATTCTCGCGTTTGCCGGCTACGCTTTCAATAAAGCGCATGCGGCACCTTATGCGGCGGTTGCCTATTACACGGCTTGGTGTAAACATTATTATCCTGTTGAATTTATGGCGGCGATGCTGAATTCATATCTAGGTGATTTAGATAAAGCGGAGCGCTATGTCCGTTCGGCAGAAAAAATGGGCATCGAGGTGCTTCCTCCCGACATTAACAAGAGTACGGCGCGTTTCGCTCCGGAAAACGGAGCCATTCGCTTCGGGCTTGGAGCGATCAAAAATGTGGGGCGCGAGGCGATTGAAGCGCTTGTTAGAGAGCGGGAACAAAATGGACTTTTCAAAACGTTCGGAGATTTTCTCCGACGCATGTGTAATACAGCATTGAATCACAAAATGATGGAGAGCCTTGTGCTTTCGTCCGCTTGTGACGGCTTCGGTGTCTCTCGATCAAAAATGATGGCCGTCATCGAACCTTTTTGTCGCACAGTTCAGGATGCCAATAAGAGTGTTATGGAGGGACAGGTCTCCTTTTTCGATTTGACAAAGGATGTTTCATTTTCGTTACGAAGTGAACCCGATTATCCTGATACACCGCCATTCTCTACACTTGAAAGTCTCGCCATGGAAAAAGAAATGACCGGTCTTTACGTGACCGGTCATCCGCTCCACGCATTTGAGAAAAGCATCAAGGCACTTCCATTAATTCGCATTGATGAATTGCGTCCGCGTCAGACAACGGACGAGGCCGATGACATTGATCAGGAAGATGACAAGGCTGAACTTTCCGGCATAGAGATCAATACATCTGAACGCAAACCCATAAACTTCATTGATCGCGATCGCGTCATTATGGCAGGTCTTATGGCGTCACGTCGTGATCTTTTCACAAAAAACAATGATCGTATGTCATTTTTGACACTGGAAGATCAAGGCGGCCTTCTCGACGTCGTTGTTTTTCCGAAAACGTATGCCGCCTATCGTGACGTGATGGATGAACATCAAGTGCTTATCATTGCCGGTCAACTCGATCTTCGCGATGACGAAGATCCGAAGCTATTAGCAGATGTTATCGCTCCGATGACGGAAGATATGGTCAAACTGCCGACGTCAATACGCCAAAAAGGCTATACGAAGCGCCACGC
>JAAZJV010000227.1 GCA_012800135.1 Clostridiaceae bacterium
GCATGAGAGGTTCCATCGCCTTCGCGCTAGTTCGGCGCCAACGCGCCTGACGTTCAGGATCTACTTCTTGATAAAGATCAAGCAACGGTGCACCAATCCTGATCTGATGGTATTTAGCTTTCATCAATGATTCTGAGAAATCAAGCTTTTCCTTAGGATATCGGTCAAAAACATCCGTTCGTGCTTCCTCATATTTTGACAACCCCATCAGCGGGTCTTGGATGTCTACCAACACATCAGCCGCACCTTTGCGCCAGCAAAGGCGAACGATCTCACGAAGCAGCTCCAACGCTTCCACATCACCGCTAATTTCCACACGATCACCCTCTTGGATGTTAATGCCCGTTGAAACGATGACTTCAGCGTATTTCTCTAACAGTGTCTTATCCATAACTTCTCCTGGAAAGCGCTTTATATTTATCGTTCATTTCTGCCATCAAATTATAGAGTCTTCTCAGCCAATCATCCATTAGAAATGACGATGCATACAAATGCCGCATAACAGAGAGGCGCTCCCTCTAAAACATATCAAGCGTCAACATTATCAATATAAACGCTTAATACAAAATCGGCAACGTCGTCCAACATGTCATCATTTTTCGCAAAATATTCATTAATTTCGTTTTTTCTTTATAAAAAAGTAGCTTGCTTCATGTTTTTTTGATAAAATATGGTTATAATTCCGTTTTCTTTTGTACATTTCGTCAATAAGAAAACAATATGAACATGAGGAGATGTTCACACCTGAGGAGGTACACGTATGCTTGAAAAGTGGTTTAAGCTGAAAGAACACAAGGTGAACGTGAAAGGTGAATTGGCGGCAGGCCTAACCACCTTTATGACAATGGCTTACATTCTCGCGGTCAATCCGCAGATTCTAAGCGCCGCGGGCACACCCGACAACCCCTTCCCTGCAGGCGGCATTCTGATTGCAACGGCTTTATCGTCGTTCATTGCTTGCGTCTGTATGGCGTTCTTTGCCAATCTGCCATTCGCGTTGGCACCAGGCATGGGGCTGAACGCCTTTTTTACCTACACTGTCTGCTTTACTTACGGCTATTCTTGGCAATTTGCGCTGTTTGCCGTATTCGTTGAAGGCATTATTTTCATCCTGCTCTCGCTCACAAATGTGCGGGAAGCAATCTTTAACGCAATCCCGACAAGCTTGAAACATGCGATCGGTGCCGGCATCGGACTGTTTATCGCTTTCATAGGACTTCAGAGCGCAAATCTTGTTGTTGGAGGCGCCACACTAGTTGCTCTTCAAAACTTCAAAGCTAACATCAATACGTCCGGTATCTGTGCCATTCTCTGTGTTATTGGCGTTTTCATCATTGCGATACTGTCTAACAAGAAAGTTAAGGGCGCGATTCTTTACGGCATTCTTATCACATGGGTGCTGGGAATTCTGTCGCAGCTCATCGGACTCTACGTCCCCAATCCCGAACTCGGTTTCTTCTCGCTGTACCCCGCTTTTGGGTTACCGAATTTTTCCGAATTCGGACAGATTTTCGGCCAGTGCTTCAATTTTGATTTCAAGTCGGTCAAAATTTTGGACTTCTTCGTTATTATGTTTGCGTTCCTGTTTGTAGATATCTTTGATACGCTCGGGACGCTGATCGGCGTCGCATCGAAAGCGGACATGCTGGACGAGAATGGTCGCCTGCCCAACATCAAAGGCGCGCTTCTTGCAGACGCCGTTGGCACGACCGTAGGCGCCATATGCGGCACCTCAACAGTTACGACCTACGTCGAGAGTGCATCCGGCGTTGCTGAAGGCGGGCGCACAGGTCTTACCGCTTTGACGACCGGTGTGCTATTCCTGTTGGCCATTCTGTTGGCACCGTTTTTCATCTCGATACCCGCATTCGCTACGGCTGCAGCATTGATCTACGTCGGCTATCTGATGCTGTCATCGCTTTTCAAAGTAGATTTCGAAAACATCACCGATGCTGTTCCTGCATATATGGCTCTAATCGCAATGCCGTTCTTCTACAGCATTGCTGAAGGCATTTCTTTCGGTGTCATTTCCTACGTTGTCATCAATCTCGCAACCGGAAAACACAAGAAGATCAGCCCGTTGATGTACGTGCTGGCTCTCATCTTCATCGCCCGCTATATTTTCCTCACCTAAAGAAAAGCAGATCGAACGAAAGTATACGAAGGCGCCGCCGAACACGCTCAAATGCGAAACGGTCGGCGCCTTCACTTCTTAGCTAAGTAAATAAGATTATCGATGTAGTATTTTGCGTGACAGTAATGTCGACGCTTTCGCTTCTCAGCAACTAGCAAATAACAGAAAGGACACGACCATGACCGAACTACACGCTCCAACAAAAACGCCTGTCGAGACATTGTCCAAATTGAAACATCGCATAGATGTCGCTGCCGGACGAAAGAAAGCTGATCTTTTATTGAAAAACGCACAAATTGTAGATGTCGGCGCGGCACGTGTCTTTCAAGGTAATTTGGCCATTTCAGATGGACTAATCGTCGGCTTCGGCGACTATGACGCAGAAGAGGTCGTCGACTGTGGCGGTCTTTTTGCACTGCCCGGTCTCATCGACAGCCATATCCATATTGAATCCGCCATGGTGACTCCGGAGGAAATCAGCCGGCTACTTGTGCCGCACGGGACCGCAACGATCATCGCCGATCCGCACGAGATCGTCAACATTGCAGGGCTCGACGGGATGCAGTACATGCTGGATGCTGCCTCACATGCTGCTCTTCATATTGAGTATATGCTCCCCTCCTGTGTGCCATCGACACCTTTCGAAAACGCTGGAGCCGTACTGGA
>JAAZJV010000228.1 GCA_012800135.1 Clostridiaceae bacterium
CGACCGGGCGACGTTCTGATCCTGACTAAGCCGTTGGGAACGGGTGCTCTCAGCACTGCCGCGAAGGCAGGGCTCATCGAAGACACCTCGCATATTGAACTTTTGACGGAGACGATGGCACGGCTTAACCGTGTAGCGGCCGAGCTTTCCATGACGTGTGACGTGTCGGCATCGACTGACATCACCGGATTCGGGCTTCTCGGACACGCCAACGAAATGGCAGGAAAAGACCAACGCGTTACCCTCGTTTTTGAAAGCCGGAACCTGCCTCTATTGCCTTCTGCCGAAGCGATGGCAAAAGACGGCATTTTGCCGGGAGGATGTTATCGAAACCGCGCTTACGCCGGTTCGAATGTCGCTTTTGAAGACGATGTGCCGCTGGCGCTGAGTGATCTGATGTTTGACCCTCAGACATCAGGCGGTCTGCTTCTTGCCATGAAACCCGACGACGCGCCGCGTTACATGGCGGCCATGCAGGAAGCGGGCGAAAACGTTTGGCAGGTCGGCGAAGTGTCACACTGGAACGGTATTTCGGTCAGAGTTATCTGACTTATCCGTACAATCACCCACACAAGTAATCAGATCCTCTTGTAGAAGCGGCTGCCCTTAAGCACGCACGTTTTTACGAAGAATTCGGCTACAGGTCAGCGAGCTGCTCGTGGATGGCAGCTTGTTTTACTGACCGCGCCTGCGAAAGCGTTTCGCACACCACGTTGTCCTCATACGACTCGAAGATTGAACCTGTGAAAGGCGCCTTTTAAACCTCGGTTCGCTGACAAAACAATGAGATCGAGCCGTTGGATCTATATTAGCCCCGGTTCGGCAGCGCAACGTGAAAACTGCGTCCGTGAAAAACACTTTACACCTCGGTTCATCCGGTACAGGACATAAAACTAAACCAATACATTGTTGGAAAGGAATGTAAAACACTATGAAGAAAAAGAACACATGGATGGTAGCTCTCACGGGGGTGGTCCTCGGCGCAGCAGGTATTCTGCTGATGCTAAAGGGCAACCCCGGCAACATGGGCTTTTGTATCGCCTGTTTCTTGCGCGATACAGCCGGTGCCCTGAAACTCCATCAAGCACCTGTCGTGCAGTATGTGCGACCTGAAATCATCGGCCTGATCTTAGGATCATTCCTCCTGTCTTTGGGAACACGCGAGTACAAAGCGCGTGGCGGATCATCTCCCCTGACACGTTTCGTGCTCGGCTTCATCGTGATGGTCGGCGCTCTCGTATTCTTGGGATGCCCGCTGCGCATGGTGCTCAGAATGGCAGCCGGAGACCTCAATGCTTGGATCGGCTTAATCGGATTTGTCGCCGGCGTCGCCATCGGCACGGTTTTCATCTCAAAAGGATTCTCCCTCGGAAGGACGTACAACTTAAACCAGGTTGAAGGTTCAATCCTGCCGATCTTCCAAATCGTACTGTTAGCGATGGTCGCCTCGAGTTCGGCACTCCTCGTTTTTTCCGAAAAAGGCCCCGGTTCCATGCACGCCCCGATCGTTCTCTCCTTGGTCTTGGCTCTTGTGGTCGGCGCGCTCGCCCAACGTTCTAGAATCTGCCAAGCGGGTGGATTCCGCGATCTGTTTATGCTAAAAGACATGCACCTCCTATGGGGCAACGTCGCAATCGTTGTCGTAGGTATGATCTATAGTTTGATCGTCAATAAATTCAACCTTAGTCTTTACCACCAGCCTGTAGCGCACAGCCAGTGGCTCTGGAACATCCTCGGTCTCCTTATCGTCGGCTTCGGATCCGTCCTCCTCGGCGGCTGCCCGATGCGCCAGCTTGTCCTCACCGGAACCGGCAACGTCGATTCGGCGATTACCGTCATAGGATTCGTCGTCGGAGCGGCGTTCTGCCACAACCTCGGACTCGCGTCCGGAGCGGACACCTATCAAGAAGGCACCGACATTGTAACCGGTGGCGGCACAACACCAAACGGCCGTATCGCAACAATCATCTGCATTGTTTTGCTGTTTATCATCGCTGCCGTTTACACGAAAAAACAGAAAAAAGCGGTCGGACGCTAAGCCTGCGCTTCGTTCGTCCGATTTACAGACAGAAAGTGAGTATTAAATGAAAACTGTTGACGCACGCGGGCTCTCCTGCCCCGAACCGGTTCTGCTTTCAAAACAGGCCGCCCAAGAAGGCGAGTTTCCCTTTTGTGTCTTGGTCGATGACATCACGCCTTTTGAAAACATTCAGCGTTTTGCCGCAAACAACGGATATACGGTTGAAGCAAAAGACAAGGGGAACAACGAATACGAGATCACCTTCACAAATTAATTTAAAACGTTAG
>JAAZJV010000229.1 GCA_012800135.1 Clostridiaceae bacterium
CACTTAAAGCTTCAGGTGTATACAGCGAGGAACGTGTGCTTACGGTTCCACAAGGTAGCAAAATTGATACCTTAGAAAAAAGCGGCGTCATTAACATGTGCGCTAACAACTATCTTGGACTTGCCAATGATCAGGAGCTAATTGAAGCAGCAAAGTCAAGTTATGATCGCTGGGGCTACGGCCTTTCCTCTGTCCGCTTTATTTGCGGCACACAGATGCTTCATAAGAAATTGGAGACAGAGCTCTCACATTTTTTTGGATTTGAAGATTGCATTCTCTATTCGTCTTGTTTTGATGCGAACGGGGGGCTTTTTGAAACGATTCTCAGTGCCGAGGACGCGGTCATTAGCGATGAATTAAACCATGCGAGCATCATTGACGGTATTCGTCTTTGTAAGGCAAAACGTTACCTATATAAAAATAATGATATGGCGGAACTTGAAGCGCGTCTGCAAGAAGCCGACAAGGACGGTTGCCGCGTTAAGCTGATCGCGACAGACGGCGTTTTCTCCATGGATGGCATCATCGCGAATCTTAAAGGCATATGTGACCTTGCGGATAAATACGATGCGCTCGTCATGGTCGATGACTCCCATGCTTCCGGCTTTGTTGGGAAAACTGGGCGCGGTACGCCGGAAGTTGAAAACGTCATGGGACGTATCGATATTATGACCAGCACATTAGGCAAAGCGCTTGGCGGCGCGTCAGGCGGATTTACCCTTTCTAAAAAATCGGTTGTCGATTGGCTACGCCAAAAGAGTCGTCCCTATCTTTTTTCTAACACTCTTGCGCCGGCCATTGCGTCAACATCGCTGAAAGTACTGGAGAAATTACAAGACAATACTGAACTTATTGATCGTGTTAACGAGAATACCCGGTTTTTCCGTGAAGGAATAAAGGAAATAGGGCTTGATGTAATTCCGGGCGTACATCCGATTGTTCCCATCATGATATACGACGCCGTTAAAGCGATTGAAGTCGCTGATTATATGCTGGATCTCGGCGTTTATGTCGTCGCCTTTAAATTTCCGGTTGTGCCGAAAGGAAAAGCGCGCATCCGCACACAGATATCGGCGGCGCATACAAGGGAAGAATTGAGTTTTGCAATTGATTGTTTCGCGAAAGCAAAGGCAGCATTTGATCTGTAATGACGCCTTGTACATGCAGTGAAAACCGCCGATTAACACACAGCTCTCGGTAGAACTTACGAACGGTTGTTCTCCATATTCTTGGTTGACAAAATGCGGTAATAACTTTTATAATAGCGTGCGTTCGCACCATTAGCTCAGTTGGTAGAGCAACTGACTCTTAATCAGTGGGCCCTGGGTTCGAGTCCCCGATGGTGCACCAGCGCAAAAGCCCTGTAGCTACGAGCTTACAGGGCTTTTGCGTTGTGTGTGACTTGACATAAAGAAAAATCACTTGAGACCTAGCAGATCTTTTGTTAGGATGGAGATGCTTTCGACATATATAGCGAGGATGACCTTACGATACGGGCATCCTGATCGAATGGATAAGCCGGGCAATAAAAGAAACATTCCTTGATCAAAAGAAAGCGATTATGTTTGAATGTTGCCCGGTGCATTCGCTGGAGGTATATAACCATTGGACGGCAGTAGCTGTACGGGCCCTCTTTTGAGGGCTGTTCTCAATAATCAGATATCTATTGAAGCGATTCAAAAGCCGCTTGTGTTAGACCTGATTCTTATCTTTGTTCTCATCCTGATCAATGGTTTTTTTGCTGCGGCAGAAATGGCAGTTGTCACGCAAAACGACAACAAAATTCGCCAGCTCGCGGAAGGCGGCAACGAACGGGCAAAGCGGCTCGTACGCTTTATTGACAATAAAAGCCGCTTTCTTTCGACGATTCAGGTTGCGATTACGTTGGCTGGATTCTTATCCAGTGCGTTTGCAGCTGATAAGCTAGCGTACCGCCTATATTTTTTTACTGATCCGGCAGGACAGAGCCCATCGTTAAGAACATTATTTGTTATTCTAATTACGATTGTATTATCGTATTTTACGCTTGTATTTGGTGAACTCGTTCCAAAAAGACTTGCGCTTCGTCATCCTGAGTCGTTTGCTTTAAAAATATCTGGTCTGCTAAGATTCTTTGATGTTGTCTTTTTCCCGTTTACTAAGTTTTTGGAGTGGTCTACCAATGGAGTGTTGCGTCTATTGGGAATTGATCCGAAGGAATCTCCGGAAGGAGTGACGGAAGAGGAGATCAAAATACTGGTTGAGGCAGGCGCCGGAAGCGGTGGTCTTGAGAAACAAGAAGCGACACTAATCAACAATATCTTCGCCTTTGACGACAAAGTTGCCTCGGAAATCATGACGCCGAGAGTCTCCATAGAAGCTGTTCCTCTCACAGCTACCTACGAAGAAGCGGTAGAACATGTTGTCAATGCGATGTACTCACGCTTCCCGGTTTTCGACGAGGATATTGATGATATTGTCGGGGTTCTGTCGGTCAAGGCGCTTCTGAATGTTCCGGCAGAGAAACGTGGTAGTGACTTTTCGCTTCGTCCACTCCTTCGTCCCGCTTATTTTATTCCTGAAGGAAAACGCGTTGATATCCTATTCAACGAAATGAAGCAGCAACATATTACAATGGCGGTTGTCGTTGACGAATACGGCGGAACGGAAGGGATCGTGACAATGGAAGATCTCTTAGAAGAAATTGTAGGTGACATTGAGGATGAATACGACGAGCCTACGGATACAGTTACTTTGAATGCAGACGGCTCCTATGTTTTCAGCGGCTTATTGACGCCTAGTGAAGCAGGGCGCTACGTACCGGCAATTGATGAACTCAAAGAAGACGACGATTTTGATACCATCGCCGGTTTTGTACTCTCTTTGCTCGGGTACATTCCTCAGCAAGATGAGCATCCAATCGTCATATTTAAAAACCTGAAATTCACTGTCGTTGAGATGGATGATCGTCGCATATCGCGCATTCGCCTAGATATTCTTCCAGAAACAGAATCCGACCAGACAGCGGAGTAATAAAGCCCAATTCCACAGAAAAATAGCTGAGTTCAAATTCACAAGTCAAACGCATAGACAAACCACTCCTTGGTCAATTTTTGAAATAAAGTAGATAGCCTGTCCTCCTGAACAGAAGGTCTATCATATTTAAGTTGTGCTTGGCCAGTTTTTTAACTTTATTTGAAAAGAAAAATACATCTTTAGGAAATGAAGTCATTTTTTCTAAAAGATCTGAATAATTGAC
>JAAZJV010000230.1 GCA_012800135.1 Clostridiaceae bacterium
ATCTGAGCAATACCGAACGGCAATTTTCTCCGCGACGTGCGCTGAACATTTCTAAAGTTGACAAAAATACCTTGCGCTGTTTCCGGGCGAAGATATAGCTTAGCAAGATTGTCTTCCGTGACACCCTGAAACGTCTTAAACATCAAGTTGAACGTTCGCACATTTGTAAAGTCATGCGCACCGCATTGCGGACAGGGAATCTTATGTTCATCAATGTAGTCTCCTAAAGCTTCATTCGACCACCCGTCTACGTGCAGTTCAATATTCTGTGTTTCATTCCAGTCGTCAATCAACTGATCGGCGCGACTGCGACTGCCGCAGGATCGACAGTCGACTTGAGGGTCGGAAAAACCCGCCACGTGACCGGATGCAACCCAGACTTCTGAATTCATGAGAATGGCGGCATCAAGACCTTCATTCAGTGGACAAGTTTCAACGAAACGACGCCACCAAGCAGCCTTAATGCGACGTTTCAACGCTGCGCCGTATGGGGCGTAGTCCCAAGCATTGGCCAGCCCGCCGTATATGTCCGATCCCGGATATATAAAACCGCGATTAGCACAGAGATTGACAATTTTAGAAAGCGCATGCTCCTGCTTAGACACCTTACGCCTCCTCAAAATCATCATCCGATGCCGTGTCTTCGTCCATTACGTTGTCATTATCCGCCGGTGATGCCTCAATTTCTTCGTCTTCCGCATATTCTTCGTCTTCTGCCGAGATTTTCGCTTCTTCTTCTGCACGCTCAGCCTGTTCCATGCGCTCGACGTGACTGATGAAACGCTCCGCAATCAACGATGCGTCTTCAACAGAAATGCCCGCGGATTCAAAGACAGTCGGCGACTGATCGCGACTCTGCACACGCGGTGTACGGCTAGCTTCTTCTAGGCGCTCTTCCTCTTCTTTCGCACGTGCCTCGCGTTCTGCAGCCTCACGCGCTGCGATGATGAGAGGATCTTCAGGGATAATCACGTTATGCTTGCCAAAACGGAACACTACTCGACCAGCATTAATTTCTTCGCTTGCGAGCGAAACACGATTGCGCGTATCTGAATCGATGACCGGACGAGCGCCGGATGTCAGCTGTCGCGCACGGCGCGACGCCAGCATGGCAAGAATATAACGATTGTCAACTCGCTTTAAAAGCTCTTCTGTAGAGGGATAAATCAGCATTGCTTACTCCTGTAAAACTGTAAAATTGTGACCTTAAAAAATATACCACAACCCCATAGACTATACCGTTTTATCAAGTCTTCCGTCAATACAAAGCCTTGAAACACGGCGCTTCTCGGCTCGCATGATCGCGGTGATGTCGTTAACGGCATCTTTGAGCATTGCGTTCTCTACGCAATAGTCAAACTCAACAGCCATACGAAGTTCCTGTTTCGCCGTTTCAACACGGTGCGCCACATCTTCTTCTGTTTCTGTAGCGCGTGTAGAAAGGCGTGACACCAGCTCCTGTATAGACGGAGGCATGATGAATACAAGGATGGCATCCGGACATTTCTCACGTATCTGAAGCGCACCGGAGACAGTGAGGTCAAGAAGTACATCTTTTCCCTCGTTCAAATGTTGAAACACCGGCTCACGCGGCGTACCGTAGAATGATCCGCAATACTCATCATATTCGAGAACGTTACCTTGTCGAATCATCTCTTGAAAATGCTCCCGCGTCGTAAAATGATAGGAGACTCCATTCACCTCATGGGGGCGAGGTTCCCGCGTCGTCAGTGATATTGAGTGCACTCTGTTCGCATCTGCTTCTAAAAGGGATGAAATAATCGAGTTTTTACCAGCCCCGGACGGTCCTGAGATAACCACCATCAG
>JAAZJV010000329.1 GCA_012800135.1 Clostridiaceae bacterium
GAATAATGAAATATATAAGTACAAGAGGAAACGCTCAGCCGATCATAGCCGAAAAGGCTATATTAGAGGGACTTGCGCCCGATGGAGGGCTCTATGTCCCTCAGTCCTTCCCTACACTTCCAAGCAAGGAAAAGCTCACAGGACTCTCCTATCCCGCCCTCTGTGCGCAAGTTTTGAATCCCTTCTTTTCCCACATAGATGAAGCGCAACTGGAAAAAGCCGCAACGAAAGCGTATGCACGGTTTTCAACAGACCCTCCAGTAAAACTAGTAAAAAGAGAATCCTTCTATCTGCTTGAACTCTTTCACGGCCCGACACTCGCCTTCAAGGATATGGCTCTCTGCCTGCTTCCGCACCTGATGACCCAGGCAAAAAATCATCTTGGGGCTTCTTCAAAGTACCTTCTTTTGACGGCAACAAGCGGCGACACAGGCAAAGCGGCGATGGAGGGCTTTGCCGATGTGGAAGGCTTTGAGGTCATCGTCTTCTATCCTAAAGACGGAGTCTCCCCGCTTCAAGAAAGACAGATGCTCACACAAAGTTCAAAAAACACCGCCGTTATCGGGCTGGAAGGCACTTTTGACGACGCACAGCGAGGCGTCAAGGCGATGCTTGCAGACACGGCCTTTCGTTCAAAACTTTCTAATCTTGGATACAAAGTCGCGTCGGCCAACTCAATCAATCTTGGACGGCTTTTGGCACAGATTGTTTATTATGTCTATGCGTCATTACATGCTGAAGACATGCCTCTTCGTTTTTGTGTGCCGACCGGAAATTTCGGCAATGTTCTTGCCGCCCACTGGGCAAGAAAGATGGGCATTCCTATAGAGGAACTTATCGTCGCCACCAATGAGAACGACGTTCTCGATGTCTTTTTTAAGACCGGTCAATACGACGCCGGACGAGATCTCATCCTGACGAATTCTCCTTCTATGGATATCCTTATAAGCAGCAATCTTGAGCGCCTTCTATTCGAAAAAGGCGGCAAAAAAGCGGTCTGCACCGCCATGCGCCAGTTAGAGAAGAAAAGACGGTTCGTCTGGGAAGAAAAGATCGAAGGCTTCTCCTCGGGTCGCATCGCGGAAAATGAAGTCAGAGAAGAGATACGTCGTATGTGGCAGGAAGAGAGAATACTACTCGATCCCCATACAGCAGTCGCTTCAGCACTGCTGCACAAAAGATGTGAAAAAGGGATCATCGTCGCCACGGCAAGCCCTTTCAAATTCCCGCGCTTTGTACTTGAGAGTCTGGGGGAGGCGCCCGGAAATGATCCCTTTGAAGATGTGAAGCTTCTCAGCGATAAGACGACACTCCCCATCCCGGAAGCAATGGCAAAGCTTGCCTGCGCCCCCATCACCCAAGACAGAGTCTGTACGTTTGAAAAGATGGAACAGACGGTGTGGGAGGTGCTCCATGTTTGAGGTACGCGTCCCCGCCACCAGCGCTAATCTCGGGCCCGGTTTCGACAGTCTTGGAATCGCCTTGAATATCCACGGCCACTTCTTGTTTGAGAAAACTTCCTCTCCTGATAAAAAGCACCTTACAATCAAGGCCTACCGGAAGGCTCTCGAGTGGTTGAACGCGACCGGACCTGACCTTCAGGTGAGCACGCCGAAGAAAATCCCTGTCGGGGTAGGATTGGGCTCCTCGGCAGCCTGTATTGTCGCGGGCGTTCTCGCAGCTTGCCACATAAGCAGACAAGACGTCCCAAAACGTGAACTTCTACAGATGGCAGCGGCTCTTGAGGGACATCCTGACAATGTCGCACCGGCTCTTTACGGGGGGCTTGTGAGTTCAGGATGGAGAGAGGAAAAAGTTTTCTCCGGGAATTTGCCCCTTTCCGGGAAGATTGCCTTCGCTGTGCTGATTCCTTCCTTTTCTCTATCTACATCGACAGCAAGAAACGTTTTACCGAAAAACGTCTCTTTTTCAGATGCGACCTACAATCTCTCTCAACTAGGCCTGAGCATCAGCGCGCTCGCCAACGGAGATCCGGAGTTGATCCGTCATGCCTTTGACGATCGTCTCCATCAGCCCTATCGTTTTCCCTTGATTGAAGACATTGATCAATTAATCGATATCGCAAAGCAGAGCGGTGCGCTTGCCGTTACCTTAAGCGGTGCGGGCCCCAGTCTTTTTCTTATCCGTCAAAGAGGAAACAAATTAGAAGGACTGATCCCCCGCCTTGCAGAATGCAAACATCGTTGGAAACTCAGACTGTGCCTGCCGGATATGAAGGGTGCTCAGTTAAAGGAATTTTAAGCCACCGAGAATTAATTTTAAGGCTATAAAGAACAACAGTTGATGTCCCATCTAAAGGAGGAACATCAACTGTTGTATTTTCACCACGACTGCAATTCAATGATTGACGTTGAAGTCAATGGATTTTGACTGAATTATGATTCAGTGTTTTTCTGAGCTTTTGCTTTCAGTTCGCTCGATCTCTTCTTGCGCAGTACCAAGAGCACACAGGCTAGAGACAGCAACGCAAAGCTCATCCACGGGGCTCCTCCGCGTTCTCCCGTTTCCGGAATAATGTTCGTGCTCTTTATTTGAGTGTTGAGCACAACAAATCCGTTCTCAGCATCGCCTGTAATGATGCACTCGTAATTTTCTACGAGAATCTCATCGATTGTATAGACGATCTCTTTTCCATCCTTGAACCGATCCAGCTCGATGAAAGTGTTGGTCCAATCATTGTCCTTTGACAAGACTAAGGTCTTACCTGTGTCCTGACCGTTAGCGATCAACTTGATCGTAATTGAATCAGGGTGTCCGTTGGTCGGGCCATTTATGACAGCCCAAACCTTTGTCACCGGGAAGGAAATCTTCGCAGGCGCGTAACGGTTCGTCACGTTGTAGCCTGAGACTTCGGAGGTGTAACCGGCAACCGCTTCTTCCGAGATGCTGTAGACGATTTCTACACCGTTTTCGTACTTAGGCAGGTTAGCAAAAGACCAAGTCCAGTTGCCCTCGGCGTCCGCTTTGACAATCTTGCTCTCGACTAAAGTGACCTCACCTTCGCCAACCTTCTTAAGGAGGTTGATCGTGATCGATGCAGGACGCTTGCCGTCTTGGTTATTTGCGTCATCCCAAGTTTTAGAGCCGGACACGTCGACCGTTTCGGGCGTGTGACAGTTTGTCACGATGTATCCTGTTTCGGCATCGCCTTTGATTTCAGGCTCGTCGTATCCGTCAACGGCCACTTCTTCTACGGTGTAAACAACTCTCTGGCCAACTTCACCGGGTTTGAAGATGTCAAGCTCCGTAAACGTATCAGTCCAGTTGTTGTCAGCCGACAAGGTCACCGTCTTTCCTGTGTCAACATCGTCGGCAAGGAGCTTAATCGTAACGAACTCTGGTCTCTTACCGTCTTGGTTGTTCTCGTCAACCCAAGCCTTTGTCACCTGCACCGAGGTCTTTCCGGGCGTATGCGTGTTCGTTACGTCATAGCCTGAGACTTCAGAACTGTAGTCGTCAATCGCGTCTTCTGTAATGGTGTAGTCAATCTCGACGCCGTTTTCGTACTTCGGCAGATTATCGAAGGTCCAAGCCCAGTCGCCATTAGCGTCGGCAGTTACCTCAACCCAATCGACCTCCGTGGCACCATTCCAGATACGGATAATGATGCTAGCCGGTCTATTGCCGTCTTGGTTATCCGCGTCATCCCACGTCTTCTTACCCGAGATGTCGATCAACTCAGGTGTGTGTTTGTTCGTCACATCGTAGCCGGTCTCGGAGTAAGTCGTGGTATATCCCGTTAC
>JAAZJV010000231.1 GCA_012800135.1 Clostridiaceae bacterium
GCAAAAAAGTACTCGATCACTTCATGAATCCGCGTAATGTAGGCGAAATCGAGGACGCGACCGCGACGGGGACGGTAGGGAATCCTATATGCGGAGACATCATGAAGATGTATCTAAAGATTGAAGACAATGTCATTGTCGACGCTAAGTTCAAAACATTCGGCTGCGGATCGGCGATTGCAACCTCCAGCATGGCCACCGAAATGATTATCGGGAAGACGACGGATGAGGCTCTTGTGCTGACCAATAAAGCCGTGGCTGAAGCGCTCGACGGCTTACCTCCTGTCAAAATGCACTGCTCCGTGTTGGCGGAACAGGCCGTAAAAAAAGCGCTCTACGACTATTATCAAAGCGAAGGTCTGATGACCCCGGAGCGCGAAAAAATGTTCAAAATCCTCGAGGAAGATGAACATTAAACACAATCATGTATAAATATACAAAAAATCCGTGCAGAAGCACGTCTGACCGCGCGGCATATTTGTTTTTTTATGTAAGTGACTAGAGGACAGCAATGTCCTCTATTGCTATAATGGGTGAGTAAATTGCGGCACATCGCACGATAGCCGCAGGGAAAGGAAGTTTTATGATTGAACAGAACCTAGACGCTGCGAACGATCCTAAAGATCGTAAGCCATATGAGGAATTACGCAAACAACTGACATTCTCTTTCAAAAATCTTTGGAATCCCGACAATCAAGAAGAAATGAACGCCGTCATGGCGTTTTGTGAAGATTATAAAGTCGCTCTCAATGAAGGGAAGACGGAACGCGAATTTGTTAAGTTCGCAGTAGATCTTCTTGAAAAAAGCGGTTTTCGCGCGTTTAATCCGGATGAACAGCTATCAGCCGGTGATCGCGTGTACGATTCCGTACACGGCAAAGGATTAATCGCCGCTGTCGTCGGATCAGATTCGCCGGTCAAAGGATTTAATATGATCGGTGCGCACATCGATTCGCCGCGCCTTGATCTGAAGCCGAATCCTCTTTATGAGTCGAATGATTTTGCATTTTTAAAAACGCACTACTATGGCGGCATCAAGAAATACCTGTGGGTCGCAACACCGCTTGCGCTACATGGCTTTGTGACACTCAATGACGGGACGACCGTGGATATCTCCATCGGAGAAAATGAGGAAGATCCTGTCTTCAGTATTACAGATTTGCTTATACATCTGGCCGAAGAGAAGATGCAGAAGAAAGCATCGGATGTCGTGTCAGGTGAAGAGTTGAACGTTCTCGTCGGCGGTATCCCGATCACAAGCGATGAAGACGTTAAAGAACGCTTTAAATTAGGTATCCTGAAGCTGCTTTATGATCAGTACGGCATTGTCGAACGAAATCTTTTGACGGCCGAAATTGAAATTGTCCCTGCGGTGAAAGCGCGCGATATCGGTTTTGACCGCGCGTTTGTAGGCGGATACGGTCAAGATGACCGCGTTTGCGCATACACGGCTCTACGCGCGTTGATCGATATCGATCAGCCGTTGCGGCGCACCGCTGTGTGCGTTTTTTACGATAAAGAGGAGATAGGCTCGACCGGAGTCACCGGTGCGCGCTCTCAACTTTATCCGTCCGTTCAGAAACGCATTGTTCGATCAATACTTGGCCGTGAGCCTTCTGCATTCGAGCTTATCGACAATATTGAACAGTCCGTCATGTTGTCCTCAGACGTCGCTGCGGCCTACGATCCGACGTATCCGACTATGTTTGATCCGCTTAACAGCACCTATGCCGGGCGCGGTATCGCGATCGTCAAATATGTGGGGCATGGGGGCAAGAGCCACACGTCGGACGCCAGCGCTGAATATTTTGATGAAGTGACCAAACTTTTGGACAAAAATAATATTCCTTGGCAGACGGGTGAATTGGGACGCATTGATCTGGGCGGCGGAGGCACCGTTGCCGTTTTTCAAGCTGATCTCGGCATTACGGTCATCGATTGCGGTGTACCTGTGCTTTCGATGCATTCGTGCTTTGAGGCGACTAGCAAGATCGATATTTATATGACATACCGAGCCTACAACGTTTTCTTTGAACAGATGCGCGTCGAGGACTAAATTGTTCTTGATTTCATCATAAATTATTGATAACGGGAGAGTAACAGATGAAGAAACTTGGGATTCAGGATTTGACGGTACGCGATGGCAATCAGTCCATTCTCGCGACGCGGATGACGCGTCAACATATCAAAGAGCTTGCGGCCGTCCTCGACAAAGTCGGCTTCTATTCTATGGAAGTCTGGGGCGGCGCCACCTTTGACTCGGCGTATCGCTTCCTCAAAGAGAGCTCGTGGGAAATCCTGCGAGACATCAGAAAAGCGGCGCCCAACACGAAATTGTCTATGTTATTGCGCGGACAAAACATTGTCGGCTATCAACATTATGACAACGACATTCTTGAGCGCTTCATCCGATTAACGATTGAGAACGGCATCGACATCATACGTATCTTTGACGCCCTGAATGATCCCAACAATATGCGCAACTCAATCGCCTTTACCAAGAAATATGGCGGTCATGTGCAGGCGGCAATCGCTTACACGGTAAGTCCCGTTCACAGTAACGAATACTACGCCGAACTTGTGAAAATGTATGAATCGATGGGCGCCGATTCGATCTGCATCAAGGACATGTCAGGTATTATCACGCCTCAGAACGCCTATGAGCTCGTCTCTGCGATTAAAGAATCATCAGATCTGCCTCTTAACCTTCACTCGCATACGACGGCGAACGCGACTGCGCTCGTGATGGAGCAGGCGATGAAAGCCGGTGTCGATGTTGTCGACGGCTGTATTTCACCTTTCTCCGGCGGCACGTCGCATCTGGCGGTTGAAACACTGCTTGAAGCGGCAAAATTGACCGATCGCGATACTGATCTTGACCTTGACGCGTTAAGCGAAGCTTACGAGCATGCCAACTCAATCGTTAACTACTACATTGAATCAGGCGATCTTCGTGTACGTTCACTCATTCCCAATCCGAAAATCCTAACGTATCAAGTACCGGGCGGTATGCTCTCCAATCTAATAAGCCAGATGGAACAGCAAGGTGCGGCTAATCGCATGAACGAAGTTCTCAAAGAGATTCCGAACGTTCGCAAAGATATGGGCTATCCTCCTCTTGTTACTCCGCTTTCACAGATGGTCGGCACACAGGCCGTATTAAACGTACTTTTTGGTGACCGCTATAAGATGATACCTACCGAGATCAAAAACTACGTTCAGGGCCTTTACGGGAAGTTTCCCGGCGATCCTGACCCCGACATCGTTGAAAAAGTTATGGCTCAAATCCCGGACAAAAAGACGCCTGTCCCGCCGGAAGATCTCCCGTACGTCTATGAAGATAACAAAAAAGTCATGACGGAATTTCTCGGAAGGGAACCTGATGAGGAAGAAGTTGTCGCGTATTCCATTTTCCCAGCACCGGTGAGAACCTACTATGAGGAAAAAGAACTCGGCATGAAAGTTGAAGAAACCCCGGTGAAACAGGAGAGCGCGCCTGCGAAGGCATCAGCTCCCGTAGCGAACAATCCGGCACCGTCTTCTGCGGATGCGGCCAATCCTGCGCCAGTTCTCAATCCTTCGGGTACGAGTGCTGCCTATGATTCCGATGTAGCGTATGATTTGGTGGTAGATGGTACTGTGTACCGCTTGACAATCATAAGCTGACTCACTGACTGGTCCTGAATGCAGGATGATAGATCTTTTTGACGCAAAATATTTAAATGTATCGCCAGGATGATTTTACAAGTGAATAATCTATGAAGAGGACGTCTGTAAGTATTACTCTCAGACGTCCTCTTCTTAAATTATTTTCGTTATCTGAGATTTACTCGACGGGCGTTCAATAATTATATTAATAAAGAATATTACGAAAACGAGGATTCTTAAGAAACTATTACAGTTTCGCTTAACATATATATTGCCCATATATATTCTCAATAGAAAATATAATTATTGTAATATTTATAATAACATTTAGATTTGTAATAAATTTACATTCTCTTGACACAGAAATCTTGAGATTATGCGGGGGGGGGTATATTGTGAAAGAGACCTTAGATGGATGCTTGTTTGCAATCAACCTATGACTATATATTAAGGCATATTCGGATTATTACCATGGCGCGTTCTTCACTGCCATAGCTTAAGATCTGCTTTCAGGCATAGTGGATTATTAGATGCGTTTGAGGTGTATTACTCAAACAGGATTCAAAGTTCTTAGACTGAAAATCGTATATGCACATTGAATTCAAAAAGCTTTTCGACCGTTGGGAATTTTATATCATTTTTACAGTCGGTTTGCTTATTTCTCTTTTTAATCTCATAGGAATAAGAAGCGAAAACCAGTTTTGTACAATTTTCGATGTGCCGTCTGCTTTTCAGACTGCCATGATCTATGGCGGAAGGCTAAGTGAATTTTTTTCAGTTATTTATCTTCCTTTTTTGGCAGTCCTTCCTTATGTTGATCAGTACTACTCGGAAAAACGTTGGGGCGTTGTAGCTTGCGAATTGACAAGGCAGTCACGTAAGTCATATTTTTCAAAAAAAGCTCTTACCATTTGGATCGTCGCGGCTGGCTCTATTTTCGTGATCTATCTCTTTAACCAGATTTGCTGTCTGATCCCCTATCCGATTACGCAAAAGAGAATATTTTTGTCCGGCAGTATTTATGATCAACATTTGTTTTATGAAATTCAGCATACTCCGATGCCGGAGCTTTATATGAATTTTCCTTTTTTACATAATATGATTCATGCTTTTTATGCCTGCTTCAATGGCGGTTCGGTAGCGTTGTCGGGTTTTGCGCTAAGCTTGTATATGCAGAAGAACAAGGCCGTTGCCAACCTCATGCCGATCGGCATCTTTCTTCTTGTCAATTTTCTCGGGATTTTTCTGTTTGGTGCCGAATTCGCTCCTGCTATTGCCATTATCGCATCTCCGGTCTACACAATTACGTCACTTCTCCCATCAATGATTATTCTTTCGGTGTCCTATATAGCAAGTATCATCGCAATCATAATGAAAATTAATTACTTTAAGGACATCATATGAGCAACAGAGTTTTGATACGCCTCGTGCTAAAAAGCATACTGCCCGCTGTATTAATTCTTTTCCTGATAATTTCTATTTGTCTTATCGTCTCCCTTGGCCAAGACGATGCGATTTTCCAGTTTTATTCTCGCTCTCATTCCTCAAATATCGCTTTTATGGTACA
>JAAZJV010000232.1 GCA_012800135.1 Clostridiaceae bacterium
CCGAAAATTCAGAGAAGAGGTTATAAATCTGATCAGTGTAATAATCGTCCGTATCCTTAAAATGTTTTGTCGCTTTAGCAGTTAGGAAGATACCGCAAGCTCTGCGGTCATCTTCATTCTCTTTTATTGAAACATAGGACTTTTTTTCGAGGGCCTGAGCCAAAGTCTTAATGTTTTGCCTTGAAGATCCCATAATCTTTCCGTATCTGGTGAATGTTTCACCTTCCGATATGGCAACTAAGATTAGAAGCATTAACTGCTTTAAGGTTAAGTCATTTATGCCGGCATTGTAGATCGTTTCAATGCGATTGGTCATCACAAAAAGAGAGTAAAACAGAACAGACTTCTTCCCGTCCGTCGCTTTACCTTTTTGTTTGATGTAGTCTTCGATTTTCATTCATGAGGTTCCTTTAAACTCTTATTTGGTGATCTCTTTTGCATATCTCACGAGCGGCTCAATGGCATTTTTGTCAATAAAATTGATTTTTTGGCCATAGCTGCTGATAAGCTTATCCGCATCCTTTGGTAAATCTTTTTCGGACTTTCGTTTGAGGAATTTAACCAATAACCACATCATAGTTCTGTGTTTGAAGCTGAGCTTGCTGTAATCCAGCACTCCGCGCAGGAAGAATACCTTTATTTTTTCAATAATTGGCCCCATGGCCTTAGCAAGATCACTATAAAGTTTTTCTCGGTTTTCCTGATCTTCCATATCTGCTATTCCGACCAAGAAAAAGATAAATTTCTTATCCGGGAATTTTTCTACTAGCGGTATCAACTGCTTCGGCGTCATGAATTGTCCCGCATAAACGGCTTCTCCGACGATTATAAGATCGTAGTCCTCAAGATTATATTTCTCGACATTTTCGAAGCTATCTGCTTGAGCGGACAGTTCTTCCTGGATCCAGTGGGCATATTGCTCCGTGCTGCCGTATAGCGAGCGATAAAGAATTAATGATTTCATGCCATCGAACCTCCATATAGGTAATATATTACCTATATGGTAACCTGGTTCAGAAGAGAATGCAACACCTTTCAGGACACTGTTATGGAAAAGTGTTAATGTATTGGACAGGATTTAGTTTATTTCAGTTGCTCGAGTATGTTCAAAACAGTTCGGAGCAGAGCGACAGTTGTTTCGTAATGGCTTAAAAGGCTTATTTCTGAGGAATTACGTAAAAAATGGATGTTCAGTCGTTTTCCAAACGGTATAAAGTACGCTGTTTGAATGAGACGGATGTTTCGTACGTGTTTCGCTTGTGCCAAGGGAACCCGACAAGCCGGGCATTTTTGGTATAAGAATCATTTCAAGGAAACAGGGCAGATCTACGAAACGGAGAAGTATACGGTCATATACGGAGAAAGATCATTGTGTTCTAAGGACTGGAACAAGGACGATTAGATTATTTCCGGAATGCATAAATTAAGCTATTTTAAAAAGCAAGAATAGATACAATGTATGTGAAGTCGATTATTTAAGGAAGATTGTGTCTTTTTAAAATCCAGTTTGTTATTGTATTGATTCTCTCTTGGGAGAAGAAATTCTAACAACACGATGTTTCAGGGGTTTTGCTTTTTTCAACGTCATAGCACGTCCATATGTGCTAGAATAACTTTACGTTTATGCCTTGAAACGGGAGGAGTGTGCTTTGCCCTCAACTTTTTTTTCAGAACTCGGGGATTTTTTTGAAGCACTGCGTTATAGTCTCTCAGACGGTCTATTATTTCTGGGTGGACCTTTTGATATTGTTCTCAGTATACTTGATATCGTCATCACAACATTCGTCATTTATTACTTATTGTTGATTCTTCGTGATTCTCGTGCTTGGCAGTTAATGCGCGGAATTTTGCTTATTCTCATTTTAGCGTTTTTTGCTAACGTCGTCGGACTGAATACAGTTTGGTATTTGTTAAGTCGAACGATCTCCATTTTAGCGATTGCGATCATCGTTATTTTTCAGCCGGAGTTGCGGCGAACACTTGAGGCGGTTGGGCGTAACCGCTTCCAACGTATGAATTGGATGATGCCTAACGGC
>JAAZJV010000233.1 GCA_012800135.1 Clostridiaceae bacterium
GTCTTCAAGTATGACGACTTTGCTTTTTTGAAAAGCGAGCGACGCCAAATCCTTTTCTTGCTCCACGACGATAAAAGGCTTGCCTCGACGATAGGCCTCGTGGCGGCGAACAATAGCAAAATCCTCGACGCTTCTTGCCTTCATCGTTGCAACGTAAAGAACAGGCATTCCACCTGAAAGTTGAAGAGCTGTGCGCTCGGCATAAGCGCTTTTACCACTTTTACTTCCACCTGTTACAAGTATGTTCATATTGCATTGCTCTTGTTTTTCTACTTACGGCACAAGTTACGGCACAAGGCATATCATGTCCACAGTGTACGTTCATCTTGTATTATTAATATTAATTATTCTAACGATTATCGCAATCTTTACAGCACACTGTCATTAAAATGTGACGCTGGATATTTACTTTTCCTTATATCTAATCCTTCTTATCCGTTATAGCTTCAACTTTAACTTCTACGATTTGTTCCTTCTTAGCTTCTTTTTTTTCCTTAGCTTCAACAGCCTTTTCCGGCGTAACGGTTCCCATTGAAACGGCATATAAGTGTAACGGCCCATCCCAGGGTTGGAACATGGAAACGTCGGTTGATGTTATAAAAACTTGGTGCCCACTAATGACATCTAACAATTGATGTCGTCGCGAAGCATCGAGTTCTGAGAGAACATCGTCTAAGAGCAAAATCGGTTTTTCGCCTGTACGACGTGATAAAATCACGAGTTCAGCCATCTTAAGCGCCAGAACAATCGACCGCTGCTGACCCTGCGATGCGTAAAGGCGTGCGTCTTGACCGTTAAGAGAGAAAGACAGATCGTCGCGGTGAGGACCTTGTGCCGTACTGCCGCGCGCAATATCGTCATCGCGAGCTGTCTTCAACCGATTAAAAAAATATGTCTCGATCTCTTTTTTAGACATCGAAGAATCTAGACCGGAAATGCTTCGATACGATACAGACAGCTCTTCTTTGAGCGATGTCAGATGCATTAGAGAAAGAGCACCATATTCCAAAAGATACTTCGCGTAGTCAAGGCGTTTTCTAAGAATTGAAGAGGAAACTTCCGCCAATTTCTGATCCCATACATCAAGATGCAGATAATCATCCATCTTAAATTGAATGGACGTACGCTTTTTCTGTTCGTCGGGTGTTTTTTTGTTGAGTTGAACATCCTCGCCTGTTTGATTCTCTTGATCTGTAATTTTAGTATCCTGAGAACGTTTGCTCCGATTACTGCGAGTAAGATTCAAATTTGTATCTCGTATGTGCTTTAATAGACGATTACGTTGACCGAGTATCGTCCAATATTCCTGAAGATCACGAAAATAGGCTCGGTCAGTACGAGAAATCAAAATATCGAGGAAACGACGTCGTTCTGCCGGCCCTCCTTTGACGATTTGCAGATCTTCCGGTGCGAAAATAATGGCATGGAAAAGTCCCATCAGATCAGATACGCGTGCCATGTCAAAGCCGTTATATTTTATCGTTCGTGAAGATGGTTTTGACGACGTTGCCATCTGATACGTAATGGAAAGAGATTCTTCAAGATTCTGATCTGTGAGAAAACGGATGCCCACACGATAAAAAGATTGTCCATGACGAATGAGTTCGTCATCACGGCCGGTTCGGTGCGAACGCGCGCATGTGCAAAGATAGATTGCTTCTAAAAGATTCGTTTTACCCTGTGCATTAGCGCCATAAAAGACCTGAGTTCCTGACGGGAACAAAAGGTCAAGCTGCTCATAATTCCTGAACTGATCCAGCGTTAACGATAATAGGCGCATACCGGGAGTTTATCTCCGCAGCGGCAGCACAAGGTAGTAAAAATCGTCGCCGTTTTCCGGTCTGATAGAACACGGTCCAAGACTTCCATTGAATGTGATCAACACTCGCTCATCGGTGATCTGACGCAACACTTCAATAAAGAACCGCGGATTAAAGTCAATTTCAACCGTCTCTCCGCTGAGAGCAACCGGAATTTCCTCACGCGCCGTACCGATATCTGTCTTAGACGTCACCCTCATAACGTCTTTATCTTCGCAATAGAATGTGACGGGAAAACGTCGGTCGTCCGTCTCGATCATAATGGACGCACGTTCTACGGCTGCAAGCAATACATCCGGGGCGATGATCAGACTCGTCTCGGCGTCTCTTGGAATAATAGTTTTATAATCCAAAAACTCTCCCTTGATAAGGCGTGTCACAACTTTGACATTGCTACAAGTGAAAATAACATAATTATGTGACGGAGAAATGGTCACTTTGTCATCGGAATCTTTCAGAATTCGCGCGATCTCGCCCATTGCTTTTGCAGGGATGATGATGTTGATGTTTTCCGCCAGCCCGTTGATCGTTTGATGACGAACGGCCAAACGGAAACCATCCAGCGCGACCAAAGTCATCGTACCGTCGCGACAAACGAGATTAAGTCCCATCAAAATCGGCCGTCCAAGATCACTTGAGACAGAAAAGATTGTTTGATTGATCATTTGCTTCAACTTTTTCTGCTCGATTTCAATCTTTACTTTGTCTTCAATAAAATGAATTTCCGGATACCTTTCAGACGCATATCCCCTTATGTGGAATACACTCTTACCTGACTCTACGAGTAAAACAGTATCCTCTTTTACTTCCAAGTACACATTGTTGTCCGGGAGACTGCGAACGACATCCAACATTATTTTTGCAGGAACGACAATACTGCCTTTGTTGGATATATCGGCATCCATGCGGTATTCAATACCCGTTTCATTATCATAACCGGTGAGAATCAATGACTGATCAGCCGTCATGAGAATGCCATCTAAAACAGGATTCGTCGAGCGGACGGCTACCGATCTCTGAACGGTATTAAGTGCATCCATCAGATTGTTTCTAGAGCATGTCAGTTTCATTGTTGCCTCCCGCGTCTTTCTTCATTATTACTAAGATAATTCATCTATCATCTTCTTATTAGTGTTAATACTGTGTAAAACGCACATTTGCGTTGATTTACCAGTTCTTTGACTATGTTAAGAAATCGTTAAATAATTGTTACTTGTTTATGACAACTAAGAGTTATTAACGAACTCTTTTTTCTTAACATTTTGTCAACATTGTATAAACGTCTGTTTTTCAACAAATGTTAATGAAATTGTTGATTTATTGTAATCGCGCTTCTATGTTAGCGACTGCTTCTTGAAGATTTGTATTTGTTTTTAACTCTTCACTTATTCTATCATAGGCATGCAAAACTGTTGCGTGATTTCTGCCGCCAAATGCAGAGCCTATTTCTTTAAGTGTTTTGTTTAGTTTTTTACGGCAAAGATACATCGAAATTTGACGCGGTTCTACGATGTTTTGGCTGCGTTGTTTTGATTTTAAATCGTTAATGGTTACGTTATAGTAGTTAGCTACAATTTCCATAATGAGCGGAATATCGATTTCTTTTACTGCTCCGGGCTGGATGATGTTTTGAAGAGCCTGGCGGGCTATGTCTAGCGTTACATCGACATTCATGATTTGAAGAGCGCTGATCGTCTTAAAGGCACCTTCAATTTCTCTGACGTTCGTCGTCACATTCGTTGCAATATATTGAATGATGTCCGGCGAGATATCTACGCCGTGTGTCTTACAAAGGTTCAACAAAATCGCAACGCGCGTCTCAAAGTCGGGCGGCGTAATGTCAATTGTTAAACCGCACATAAAGCGTGTTCGCAGGCGTTCTACCAGAGAGGAGAGACTTTGAGGCGGTTTATCACAAGTGAGAACGACATTTTTCCCGGATTCATAGAGCGCGTTAAAGGTGTAGAAAAATTCAACCTGCATGCGATCCTTCGATTCGATAAATTGAATGTCGTCAATCAGAAGCATATCGGCCATGCGATAGTGATTCCGAAATTCTTCAAACTCATTTTTCTGTACACATACAATGAAATCGTTGACAAATTGCTCCGTCTGAACGTATATAACGCGCTTATCGGGGTAATTTTGACGGACTTTGTTGCCTATTGCATGCAGCAAGTGCGTCTTTCCGAGACCGGAACCGCCATAAAGAAACAGAGGATTATAATTTCGCGGACTTTTCATCGAAGCCACTGCGACAGAAGCGGCATGCGCAAACCGGTTGCCGGATCCTACAATAAACGTGTCAAATGTATAATTTGGATTGAAAACGCCCATCTGAAATGAATTCGTGCCGTTTCCGTTAAGCGAAAGTCCTCCGTTTTCTATCGGAACACGTTCTATTGTTTGTTCAAGAAACGGCACCTCGCCGTTCGGAGAAACCGTTATCTCCGTTTTGTAATGTACACGTGTATGATCGCGCAAAGCGTCCTCAATCAAATTGCTATAAGGTTTAAGAAAATCCTGTGCAAGTTTATTTTGCACGGCTAAACCAAAAACACGATCGGATGCAATATAAGGTTTTACATTCAAAAACCACGTGCGATAATTTAGAGGATCGACTTCCTTGCTCAACGTTTTCTGACAGACGGCTTGCCAGATCGCATTCGCATCAATTCCAGAATTCACCATTCAACGCTCCAAAACAACAACATCTCATCAGGCCCAAAACACATAAC
>JAAZJV010000234.1 GCA_012800135.1 Clostridiaceae bacterium
GTCGCGAAAGGCGGCACTGCTGCTGTTCCCGGTCCGTTCGGCTCGGGTAAAACGGTCATACAGCATCAGTTGGCCAAATGGGCGGAAGCCGACATTGTGGTCTATATCGGCTGTGGCGAACGCGGCAACGAGATGACGGACGTTTTGATGGAATTCCCGCAATTGAAAGACCCGAAATCCGGTCAATCGTTGATGGAGCGTACGATTTTGATTGCGAATACTTCTGACATGCCTGTGGCGGCGCGTGAGGCATCCATCTATACCGGTATCACGATTGCCGAGTATTTCCGTGACATGGGGTATTCCGTATCTCTCATGGCCGATTCGACATCGCGGTGGGCGGAAGCACTTCGTGAGATGTCCGGTCGCTTAGAAGAAATGCCTGGAGAAGAAGGTTATCCTGCCTATCTGGGATCACGCCTTGCGTCGTTCTATGAGCGCGCCGGTGTCGTCTCATGTTTAGGCAGCGACAAAGAACGCACAGGCTCCATCACGGCCATCGGTGCGGTGTCGCCTCCCGGAGGAGACCTTTCCGACCCTGTTGCGCAATCGACGTTGCGTATCACACAAGTATTCTGGAGCCTTGACTCCGCGTTGGCGTATAAGCGCCATTTCCCTGCGATTAACTGGTTGACGAGTTACTCGCTTTATCAGGATAAAGTTGACGCTTGGATGGATCGCCAAATAGCGTCGGATTTCAGCCAACTTCGTCAGGACGCGATGACGCTGCTTCAAGAAGAATCCGAGCTTGAGGAAATCGTGCGCCTGATCGGTCAGGACGCTCTCTCGAATGCGGATCGACTGAAGCTTGAATCTGCACGTTCATTGCGTGAAGACTTTCTGCATCAAAATTCGTTTGACGATATGGATACGTATACATCGATCAATAAGCAGTACAAGATGCTGGCGTTGGTCATGTTGTTTTACGAAGAAGCACGGAAAGCGCTCGACAAAGGTGCGAATTTTGATCGATTAATGGCATTGCCGATTCGCGAAGATATTGCCCGTTTTAAGATGGTGCCTGAAGACGAAGTGGATGAATGGTACGCATCGCGCCGTGACGAGCTTATTAAAGCTACTGCCGGACTTTGCGGGTAAAGAACGGAGACAGGTATGGCAAGAGAATATAGAACAATAGAAGAAATCTCCGGACCGCTGATGCTGGTGCGGGGTGTTGAAAACGTCAAATACGACGAATTAGGTGAAATCGAACTCGCAAGCGGTGAGCGGCGGCGCTGTAAAGTGCTGGAGATTGAAGGCTCGGACGCTCTAGTTCAGCTTTTTGAAAGTTCGATCGGTCTCAATATCGAACAGAGCACGGTGCGTTTTCTTGGGCGCGGCCTAGAACTTGCCGTATCTCGTGATATGCTCGGTCGTATCTTCGACGGCATGGGAAGCCCGATCGACGGCGGCAAACCGGTTATTCCCGAGGCGATGCGCGACATCAACGGCATGCCGATCAATCCTGCGTCGCGTGACTATCCTAACGAGTTTATTCAGACGGGCGTGTCGGCGATTGACGGCTTAAACACACTCGTGCGCGGGCAGAAGTTGCCGATCTTTTCCGGCGCAGGTCTCCCTCATGCTCAGCTGGCGGCACAAATTGCCCGTCAGGCTGAGGTGCTGAACAGCGAAGAGACGTTTGCCGTCGTCTTTGCGGCGATGGGCATTACCTTTGAGGAAGCCGACTTTTTTATCAGCGATTTTCGCCGTACAGGAGCCATTGATCGCGCCGTTATGTTTATCAACCTTGCGAACGACCCTGCGATTGAGCGTATTTCGACGCCTCGCATGGCGATGACGGCAGCAGAATATTTGGCATTTGATCTTGATATGCACGTCCTCGTTCTGGTGACAGACATTACGTATTACGCCGAAGCTTTGCGCGAAGTTTCCGCCGCGCGCAAGGAAGTGCCCGGTCGTCGCGGTTATCCCGGTTACCTTTATACCGACCTTGCGAGTATTTATGAGCGTGCCGGTCGCATTAAAGGAAAGAAAGGATCCATCACATTCGTTCCGATCCTGACGATGCCGGATGACGACAAAACCCACCCTATCCCTGACCTCACCGGCTACATCACGGAAGGGCAGATCATTCTTTCACGCGATCTTTTCCGCCGTGGTATTCAGCCGCCGATTGACGTACTGCCGTCTCTCTCTCGTCTGAAGGACAAGGGTATCGGCAAGGGGAGGACACGAGCGGACCACGCAGACACGATGAACCAGCTCTTCGCTGCATATTCACGCGGCAAAGACGCGCGTGACTTGGAGATCATTCTCGGAGAAGACGCCTTATCGCCTCTTGATCGCGAGTACGCCAAGTTTTCTGAGGCGTTCGAAAAACAGTATGTGTCGCAGGGATTCAATGCGGATCGATCGATTGAGGAAACGCTCAATATCGGCTGGTCGCTTCTTTCCATGCTGCCGGCCTCCGAACTGAAACGTGTTCACGACGAATACATTGAACAATACTACAATAAGGGAGCGGATAACTGATGGCAGTCATGCGCGTCAACCCGAATCGAATGGAGCTGCTGCGTCTCAAGGGGCAGCTTCGTATCGCACGTCGCGGTCACAAACTATTGAAGGATAAGCGCGACGAGATGATGCGCCAATTTCTCGCGATCGTTCTCGATGTTGATATGTTGCGTGAGAAAATGGAAGCGTTGCTCGAAAAGGGACACCGCAAAATGTTGCTTGCGCGCGCCTCCATTGGCGGTGAAATTGTCGATGAAGCGCTCATGGCAGCGGGAATGCCTGTTTCGGTGACAGTGACGCAGGAAAACACGATGAGCGTTCGGACGCCGATCTTTCGTGTCGCGCATCGGGAAGAGGATGATCGCGTGAAACGGTTGCCTTACGGAATGACAACGGCGCCCGGGCAACTTGATGACGTGCTCGATACGTTCGCGGAAGCACTTCCTTTGCTGATGGAACTTGCAACACTGGAGCATAAATCTCATTTACTCGCGGCAGAAATTGAACGGACGCGACGACGCGTCAACTCCCTTGAGTACGTCATGATTCCTTCTATTGAGGAGACGATCCATTCGATCACGATGAAAATGGACGAAAATGAACGAGGCAACTTAACGCGCCTCATGAAAGTCAAAGACATGATCGTCGAGCAGGAATTGACGAAACGACGTGAAAAAACGGAGCAGCGTCGAAGCGGATATTATAAGTAGCGGAAGTGAAAAACTGATCGTTACGGTATCTTAATAACACACCATAAACTTCAACATTGGCGCTTATGTATGATTTGAATACGAAGAATTCACGGATTTGTATGCTCAAGTATTCTTATTTAGGCGCAACCTTTAACGTTCCAAGATCTTGGTTTTAACGCCAAGTTCCGCCGGTTCGCGGCAAATAACATTTTCAATATCGCCATAAACCATATGCGGCAATTATTCCAACCTGCGGCAATTTTTCCAACGCTGTGATTATTGCGTCTGTCGAGGGCAAGACTGCCGGATCATAGAATGCGCAGTAGTCTCTTTTGCCGGGTAGCGTCTTGCTCGATTATACAAAATCAATGTATAATGCATAAAAGAGGTCATTTTGCCAGAGGGGGATTAGGCAGAATGGTACGTGTCATATGAACATCCCCTGCTTTTGTTGTAGGAGGCTTTTGTGAAGCATCCGAATGATGTTCTAAAAGGAGTACACATTTATTCTGAAATTGGCCGTCTGCGTCGTGTGTTGCTCCATCGTCCCGGTCTTGAATTAGACAACATCACGCCAACCAATATGTATCGTCTCCTCTTTGATGAACTCCCTTACCAGCGTGTGGCAGAAGAGGAACACCGTGCCTTTGCGGCCGTATTTGAAAACGCCGGCGTTGAGGTCTTTTATCTGGAGAACCTTCTGAAAGATATTTTGCGTGATCCCGGTGTTCGGCGAGCCTTTCTTCTCGATTTTTTGAAAGAGACGCGCGTCGGTGAAGCCGTAGCACACGATATGGTAGAAATTCTCGATAACGGTGACGACTTGGAAAAACTGATCTCGGTAGTCTTTGGCGGCTGGCGTTTTGAAGATTTCGATTCTTACAATGTTCAGCTTCGTGAATTGGATCGCCAAAGAACACTTTGGTTTGATCCTTTACCTAACCTGTACTTTACGCGAGATCCTATGAGTGTCGTCGGCTCAGGTGTCATGATTAATAGCATGTGGTCGAAGACTCGAGAACGTGAAACGCTGATTTATCAATACATTGTCAATCACCACCCGATGTTCAGCGGATTACCGAAGTATTTAGACCGCGGTGCGAATGCGACATTTGAAGGCGGCGATATCCTGGTTCTTTCACCGCAAGTGTTAGCTGTGGGGATTTCCCAGCGCTCCGACTCGTCCGCTATCAAGACGCTTGCACGAAATATTTTGAATGTTGACTCCGGGTTTGAGCATGTTCTCGTTTTCATCATTCCCGAGCAACGCGCATTCATGCACCTCGACACCGTTTTTACGATGGTCGACCGCGACATTTTCACGATTCATCCTGAAGTTGAAGATCCATTAGAGATATTTGATATCAGAGCAGATAAAAATGGCGTACTCACGGCAAAAAGCTGTGGAGGACACCTTGAAAATGTACTGAAGGAATATCTCGAATTGTCAGAAATTGAATTGATTCGCTGCGGCGGAACAAGCCGTATTGACGCGCAGCGCGAGCAGTGGAATGACGCTTCAAATACGCTTGCCATTGCGCCAGGTGAAGTGATTGTCTACGAACGTAATCAAGTCACGAATAAATTGCTTCGCGAAGCAGGCGTTATCCTCCATGAAATAGCATCATCTGAGCTTTCGCGCGGGAGAGGCGGCCCGCGCTGCATGACATCCCCGCTATGGCGCGACGGTCTTGACACCTGACGGGAAATATATGTTTTTCTAAATATCAAGGGCATTCCAATGCAGATGAAGCGACTGTGCGCACTTTTCATCGTTTTGTATGGTTTGTTTATGGGTCCAAGTGACGTTTGGCAATATACTCGGCTGTGAAACTGGCAACGATCGTTCGTTAAAGCTATACTATTACAGCGTGTGTCATTTATAGGTTACATGCTCATTTTCTGATCACGAGATCATCATGACCACTACAGGAGGTAGGTAAAACAAATGGAAAAAAAGAGAATTGTCGTTGCACTGGGCGGGAACGCTTTAGGCAAAACAGCGACCGAGCAGCGCGATATAGTGCGTGAAAGCGCCAAACCGATCGTTGATCTGATCGAACAGGGACACGAAGTCGTAATTACGCACGGTAATGGACCTCAGGTCGGCATTATCAAACTTGCGTTTGACACGAGCGATCTCCCTGAGATGCCCTTCCCCGAATGCGGTGCGATGAGTCAAGGGTATATTGGCTATCACCTTCAGCAAGCGGTGCGCGATGAACTGAACGCGCGAGGCATTTACCGTCCTGTTGTCTCCTTGATCACACAGTCGATTGTTGATAAGAATGATCCGGCTTTCAAGAATCCGACGAAGCCGGTTGGACTTTTCTATTCTAAAGAAGAAGCTGACAAAATCGCAGCCGAAACGGGGTGGGTATTTATGGAGGACGCAGGGCGCGGATATCGCCGTGTCGTTCCGTCCCCGAGACCCCAAGAGATCGTAGAAGGCGACGTCATTCCGCCTTTGCTCGAGGCGGGTGTCATTGTCATCAATGCAGGCGGCGGCGGGATTCCCGTGTTGCGCGAAGGTGATCAGCTCGTCGGTGTCGATGCCGTTATTGACAAAGATTTCGGCGCGCTTTGTGAAGCCGATCAGCTCGATGCTGATTTTCTTGTGATTCTAACGGAGGTGGACAAGGTTGCCATCAATTTCAACAAGCCGAATGAGAAATGGCTCGATAAATGCACTGTCGATGAAATGAAACAATATTTGGAAGAAGGTCATTTCTCGGCGGGCTCCATGCTGCCGAAGGTGGAAGCGTGCATTGCCTTCGCGGAAAAAGACCCGAAACGCACTTCCCTCATCACTTCGTTGGAGAAAGCGGGGGATGGCATCAAGGGGCTGACGGGTACGCAAATCCGACTGTAAAAGAATCGTACATACGAAGTGCCGTCTCACCTCGAGTCGGCACTTTTTTTGTAAAAAACAATACGCGAACATTTTGAATAATCAGACTTTAGCGATCGATCTCATGAACTTTCGATGCAGATGAAATAGGAATTCGTTGATAAGCACTGAAAAGAAGATGCCGGTTTGATGAAAAGGGGGGAAAATGAAAGACATTCGTGTTGCCCTGTGGGGCTTTGGCGCTATGGGGAGCGGGATTGGGGACATGATCGCATCCAAGGATGGTCTTCGCTTGTCGGGCGTCTGTGATGTGAGCGAACAACTTGTCGGAAAAGATGTTTATCGGTATCTGGGGGTCGAACGAGGTGATCACGAACCTCTGATCATCACCGATCAGATAGAAGACGTGGTTTGCAAAGATTGTTGCGACGTTGTGATTCTTTCAACCGATTCTTTCGTCTCCGATCAGTTTGACAAAATCATGTTCTGTCTTGACCGCGGCGTTCCGGTCATTTCGACGGCGGAAGAGATGGCTTGGCCGTGGGCACAACATCCTGATCTTGCCCATCGGATTGATGACAAAGCAAAAGCACGCGGTGTTGCGGTGCTCGGTACAGGCATTAATCCCGGCTTTGTTCTCGATTATCTGATTCTTGCCCTGACCGGTACTTGCCGTGATGTAAGATTGATCGAGGCGCGACGCGTGAATGATTTGTCGCCTTTTGGTCGTGCTGTGATGGAAGAGCAGGGCGTCGGGCTCACGAAAAGCGTTTTTCAAGAGAAAATGGCTCGCGGTGAGCTCGCAGGACATGTCGGTTTCCCCGAATCTATAGGGATGATCGCTTCCGGTATGGGTGTTCAAATCGACGACATCGAACAGACCCGAGAGGCAATTTATACTTCAGTAGAACGAGCGGCACCGCACGGTGAAGCGAAGGCCGGAGAAGTTGCCGGCATTCGTCAACAGGCGATTGGGCGCACGGCAGACGGTCGTACATTCATTCATCTCGATCATCCTCAGCAGATTTTGCCGGAAAAAGAAGGCGAAAAGACAGGCGATTATTTGACGATTCACGCGGATGGTTATGATCTTAATGTGTCCATCGTGCCGGAAATTCCCGGAGGTGTCGGCACGATCGCGATGGTGGTCAACATGATTCCGCACGTCCTCAAAGCGAAGCCCGGTTTGCGGTCTATGCTTGATCTGCCCGTACCTCGAGCGATTCTGGGTAGTTACGCGGATGAGCTCACGCGCGATGAAAAGAAGAGGAGAAATAAAGGCGACGAAGTGATCGTTTCGGAAGTGATCATGCCTTCAGGAAAGCGTGCTCCCCAAGTGCCGGATGATACGAAGAGTGTTCCGCTGATCGCATTCACGAAGGGCAACCTGTTAGAAGATTATGCGGAAGTGGGCGACGAGGTAAGAGTTAAAACGTTAGCTGGCCGCACGATCCGCGGGACGCTGACTGCGCGTCCGATCGCTCCTCAATATGATTATGGCAATGTCTCGCCGGAACTGCAGGCGGTGCACCAACAGGTGCGCGAGATCCTGTTCGGAGGTGAGAAACATGACTGATCATACCTACGAAGCCGTCATGTCGCGAAAGAACGACATCATGCAATCATCACTTAAGCTGGATTTTTCAAAGTACGAACGAGGCGGCGTAGAATTTGACTATGACGACATGATGCGCGATGTCGGTTTATCCATCGAAGAGGTGATTTCGATAGAGCGTAGTCTCGGTGTCGGCGACACGCCTCTTCTTGAACTTCGTAACATCACCGCTCTGGCGAGAAAACTTGCAAAACCGGGATTTGGTGCCAGCATACTTGTTAAAGATGAAGCCTGTAATCCATCAGGCAGTTTCAAAGCGCGTCGCGCGGCGCTGTCATGCTACGACGCAAAACGGAAGAACTATAAAGGTGTCATTGCCGCAACATCAGGTAATTATGGAGCAGCCGTTGCGAGTATGGCCGCACGCCTCGGATTGAAGTGTATTGTCATTCAGGAGTGTTATGACAGCCGTTTTGTCGGGCAGCCTGAAATTCTTGAAAAACAGCGAAAATGCGAAGCGTTTGGTGCTGAAGTAATACAGCTCACCGTTGGCCCGGAGCTCTTTTACTATACGCTCCGTCTCTTAGAAGAAACAGGCTTCTACAATGCGTCGCTGTACACGCCGTCAGCCATCACGGGTATCGAAACACTGGGTTATGAGTTGGCCTTGCAGTGCAAAGAACGTTATGGGCGTGCACCGGACTGGGTTCTTGCAACGCATGCCGGAGGCGGAAATCTGACCGGAACAGCCCGGGGCATCATGAAGGCAGGATGTGAGGACGTCAATATAGCAGCGGTAAGTGTTGACTTGTCCGGGCTTTCGATGGCGTCGGACGGCGATTTTAACAGAAAATCATTTACGACCGGGCACACCGGGTTCGGCATTCCGTTCGCGACACTGCCTGATCGAAGTGACGTGCCTCGTAATGCCGCGCGCGCGTTGCGCTATATGGATCGCTACTTGCTCGTTAAGCAGGGCGAAGTCTTTTACACGACAGAGATGCTCGCTTCGTTAGAGGGTCTTGAACGCGGTCCGGCGGGGAACACATCACTTGCCGGCGCATTTGCCTTGGCTCGCGAACTTCCCGAAGAGGCTATGATCGTCGTTCAGGAGACGGAATATA
>JAAZJV010000235.1 GCA_012800135.1 Clostridiaceae bacterium
AAAGCCCGCATCCTCTATAGCGACGCGTTCGGACGCCTTTCAATCGCGCTGAAGTTCAACGAGCTGATTCGCGAAGGCAAGATCGGCCCCATCATGATCGGTCGCGACCATCACGACACGGGAGGTACTGACTCTCCCTTCCGCGAAACGTCCAATATCCGCGACGGCAGCAACGTCACAGCCGACATGGCCGTTTCCGTTTTTGCCGGCAATGCCGCACGGGGAATGAGCCTTTGCGCACTGCATAACGGCGGAGGAACCGGCATCGGCAAAGCTGTCAACGGCGGCTTCGGCTGTGTTCTCGACGGATCGGAACGCGTTGACAACATTCTCAAGAATGCGGTGCTATGGGACGTCATGGCCGGCGTCGCTCGCCGTTCATGGGCGCGTAACGAAAACGCTATCGAAACGGCTATGGCCTACAATCAAATCATGGACGGGAAGGACATCTTGACGCTGCCCTATCTTGCCAGCGATGAGTTGATCGAAAGAACACTCGGTGAAGCTTGAGTATTACACAAACGGCATCTATGAGTACTCTTTTAATTGAAAATGCAAACGAACTGGTTACACCGGAAGGCCGCCACGCTCTGAATGGTCATGCCATGGCAAAGCTTCGCGTGATTCCAAATGGCGCCCTTCTTTCAGAAAACGGTGTTATCACGGCGGTGGGAACGACGGAGGATGTCCGCCGCCAATTAAGGCAACGCCAGTCGGATCGCTCGACGAGCCATAAATTAAACTTCGAATCGAACTGTCAGTCCGATCGCTCGTCGAGCTATAAATCGAGCTTCGAATCGAACTGTCAGTCGAGCCATGAGTTGAGCTGCGAATCGAACTTGCCGTCGGGTCATCCGACGAGCGGCAAATTGAGTTGCGGGTCGAACTTTTCGTCAGATCGCTCGTCGAGCCGTCAGTTGGACCTCCGGCCGGACGATGTAATCATCCGCGACGATGCAATCACTCGTATTGATGCTACAGGTAAAACCGTCCTTCCCGGATTTGTCGATCCGCATACACACTTCGTTTTTGGCGGCTATCGCGAGGACGAGTTCAATCTTAGGCTTCAGGGCGCCTCATACATGGACATCATGCGAATGGGCGGCGGAATCGCGGCGACGAACCGAGCAACGCATGCCGCGTCCGAAGAAGAGCTTTACGCAGAAGGATTCAAGCGGATGGATCGCATGCTTGACCTTGGGATCACGACCGTGGAAGGGAAGACGGGTTACGGCGAAGACACGGCAACCGAAGATAAAATGCTCCGTGTCATGGAGCTGCTCGATCGCGATCACCCCGTCGATGTCGTCAAAACGTATCTTGGCGCCCACGCCGTGCCCCCCTCATGGAAAGGTCGAAGCGGCGAATACATCGACTATTTGATCAAAGAAGGACTTCCCATGGCGGCAGGACGCGCCGAATTCTGTGACGTCTTTACCGAAGAGGGCGTTTTCTCGCTTGAGGAGTCGGAGAAGCTCCTTCGCGCGGCAAAAGAACAGGGCTTCAAACTGAAGATGCATGCCGATGAAATCGAGCCGATGGGCGGCGCCGGACTTGCAGCGAAACTCGGTGCCGTGAGCGCGGATCACTTGCTCAAGGCAAAAGACGAAGACCTCTTTGCCATGCGCGATGCCGGATGTATTGCCTGCGTTCTCCCGTTAACGGCATTTAGTCTCCGCGAGCCCTACGCCCGCGCGCGCTTCATGATCGATCACGGATTGGCCGTAGCGCTCGGCACCGACCTCAACCCGGGAAGCTGCTACTCACAGTCGATCCCGCTCATGATCGCACTCGCGACTATATACATGAAACTCACCATCGAGGAAACCATCACAGCGATTACACTAAACGCTGCTGCCGCCATCGACCGCGCCGATCGCATCGGATCGCTTGAAAAGGGGAAAGCCGCCGATGTTGTCATCCTTGACTGTCCCGGGTATCGACATCTTTCCTATCACTTTGCGATGAACCTTGTTGACACCGTTATCAAAAAAGGTGACGTCGTGCGTCGACCATGTGACCGCAACTGCTGAACGTATGAGATTTTCTTTAGAAATTAATAATCATTGACGTCTTTTGCCGTGTAAGTTTCGACGGCGATATCGGCAGCGTTGATTTTAATGGCACATTTGGCCTCGCTAAAATATCAATGGCATCATTTGTTGCCATTTATGAAGGATTGGATATAGGTTTTTTATTACAAATGCTCCGGGCCAAAAGAATGCGGCAAAAGGGTATTTAGTGTCGTCTCAAACACATCTTCCGGCGATAGGGCGACAAAGACGGTGATATCACCCGATTCAGGGAGAAATTCGCGAAGTACTTGTCTGCAAATCCCGCAAGGAAAAGCGTAATCACGCTCTTCCGGCGGCACCTCGTCTGAAAAACCGGTGATCGCGATGGCGATGAATTGTCGGGCGCCGGAAGATGCCGCTTTGACAGCAGCCGTCCTCTCAGCACAAATTGTAGCACCATAGGACGCGTTCTCAACGTTCGCGCCGGTAAATATCTGACCGTCAGCCGTCAGAATCGCCGCGCCGACTTTAAAGCGGGAATACGGCGCGTAGCTTCCCTCGCGCGCCTCAAAAGCTAACTTGACCAGTGTCGTTTTCAGTTCTTGATTAAGCATACATGCCTCTCTTCTTGCGATTTGTTGCCGTCGTAGAATACAGATAGAGTCACGACTTCAAGTCTTTTGGAATAATCGTCATTCGTTCATTATTATTCGTTCTTTGTCGTTCAGCTCTCGTCTGAGATTCGGTTTTCATTCTGTATTTCGTCTTCGTCGGTTGTCCTGTCTTAATTTGACGTTCGATCGACATTCTGCCTTTACCAAACATTCAACTAGCTTTATTCCGTCACGATACACGGCGTTGGTTTTGGAACATCGTCTTGCTGCTCCGGCAACCTGCCGCTCATTTTTGTAAGATCATAAAGAAAACGAATTCTTTCCTTTGTGAGCATGCCGGGGCGCATGCGCCATTGCCAGTTTCCCGACATTGTTGCGGGCTCATTCATGCGACTCTCGTTGCCGAGTTCTAAAATATCCTGCATCTGGTAAATCACTGTACGGCACACGGAGGTCGCCGCTCCGCGCATCATGCCGGCAACAGCGCCTTCATCGTCGCTGATTCCTAGGTATTTTCGCGCGAACGCCACTTCGTTCGGGTTCCAGTCTTCAAACCATCCGAGAATGGTATCGTTATCGTGTGTTCCGGTGTATAGAACGGTATGGTAGTCAAGGTTGTGCGGAATGTGTTCGCTTGTCGCATCAGGGTTAAACGCGAATTGCAGAACTTTCATGCCGGGAAGCGTGAATCGGTCGCGTAGCGCCAAGACCTCCGGCGTAATAAAACCGAGATCTTCAGCAAATATCGCACGCAAATCGACAGCGCGGCCGATGGCCTCAAAGAGATCCTCCGCCGGCCCTAAAATCCAGTTGCCGCGCCGTGCCGTACGATCCCCGAAAGGAACAGACCAATACGACTCAAGCCCACGGAAATGATCAATGCGCAGGCGATCCACAAGACGCAGCTGAAAGCGCACACGATCTACCCAGAAACGGTAGTCATCCGCAGCCAACACATCCCATTTATAGAGCGGGTTTCCCCAAAGCTGCCCGTCATCTGAAAAAGCGTCCGGCGGACAGCCGGCCACGAACGTCGGCAACAGTTGCTCATCCAGTTGGAAAAGGTGCGGTTGTGACCAGACTTCAACAGAATCGTACGCCACATAGATCGGAAGATCGCCCACAATCTCAATACCGCGATCATGCGCGTCATCGAGCAGCGCCTTCCATTGCCTGAAGAACAAGAATTGTACAAATTCGTAGTAGAGGATGTCGTCTTGATTATTCGATACGTACGATTCAATCGCGCTGGCATCACGCGTTCTCAGCGGCTCCGGCCACTTATCCCACGAAACGCCGCTATAAAGATGCTTAATCGACATGAAACACGCAAATTCCCGAAGCCACGACGCTTCTTCAGCCTCTCGGAAATCAGAAAAAGAGCGCATCATTGAAGCAAA
>JAAZJV010000236.1 GCA_012800135.1 Clostridiaceae bacterium
AGATGACGCATTCATATTTCCTGATGCCTCATTTGAAGATTCGTTCGATTTTTCATTCAGCGGTGTCAAGACAGCGGCGATCAACGCGTATCGTCGCATAGAGCGTCAGATTGAGCGTGAGGAAGGAACGTGGCCACATAATCTTTCTTGTCAAGATTTTGCCGCGTCTTTCCAGAAGGCGATTGTAAATACCCTGGTGAATCATACAGAGCGTGCGCTTGATGCTACGGGATATACGACGCTTGTCATTGGCGGCGGCGTTTCAGCAAATAGATGTCTTCGCGACAACATGGAGGACATGGCAAAAAGAAAAGGGATTGCACTGACAATTCCTCCTTTGATTTACTGCACTGATAATGCCGCAATGATCGCTTCTGCCGGGTATTTTGCGTGGCGATCAGGTCGGCGTGCAGGCTCCGATCTAGATGCGACGGCGATGGCGAGATTGGAAGATATCGACAATTTCTTGACAATATCTGTTTCGTAAGGTGATAAAAGAGATGACGGATCACAAAAAAAGACAAACAAGAAAGATCACAGAAAATCGCAGAGCCTACCACGATTACCATATTTTAAAGCGCCTTGAAGTCGGTATCGTGCTCAAGGGTACCGAAGTCAAGTCAATCAGAGATGGTCATTTCAGTCTTGGAGAAGCGTATGTTGTTGTACGCGATGGCGAACTCTTTCTTGTTGGAGCGCACATCAGCCCTTACAAGGAAGGCAATCGCTTTAATCCTGATCCGATACGAGATAGAAAACTGCTTGCTCACCGCCATGAGATCGAGTCACTTGCAACGGCAGTACAGCAAAAAGGTATGACCTTAGTGCCTCTTAAGGCCTATTTTTCGCGTGGACGCGTCAAACTTGAGATCGGTCTAGCACGAGGAAAGAAACAGTATGACAAACGGGAAGCCATTCGTGAGCGAGACTCTGATCGCGAAATGCGCCGACAGGTCAAAAAATTCTTCCGTTGATTCTTTTGTAGCGCATATTCTTTAAGTGTCGCTAATCACTGGTATCTTTAAAATTCTTTATGCGGCGATTTCTTAAACGTCAGTATTGATAGATTCCCGGCAAATCAGGTTTTAAAAGTTCTGAAATTAAAGTTTAAAACTTAGAGTGGTTTTGAAATCACATGACTAAAATAACAAAATGCAGATCATCTTGTGCCATGTTATAATAGAATAGCTCAAGGGAGTGTACTGGTTTCGACGGGGTTGTTGAGACCGGGAAAGCGGGTAGAGGATTCTCGTTGGCCTCTTTAAAAAACGAGAGACTTTTTAACTGCCGACAAACCGGCTCTTGCAGCGGCGTAACCGTTGCCGTCCGCTCGGCAAATCTGATAGCTGTGGCGTGACGTCAGTATCAGACCTTTCCTCGGTGGCAGGTTAAACGAGGTAACAGATGGACACTTGCCTCGACGTCCAATCTGTAATAGAGGCTACCTGACCGGTAAGATTGCTCGTGATCGCGCCGTAAAGGGAATTCTTACTCACGAGCTGCACCCGGAGATGTCCCGGAAGATGCGATTTCGGACATGGGTTCGATTCCCATCACTTCCACCAGATTACCGCAACATATAGATGCGCGAGCGAAAACCCCTAATAATATGGGGTTTTTCGCATATCTTGTGTCCATTATAAGTGTAAAAAGTTTTCATTTACGTAAAATGAT
>JAAZJV010000031.1 GCA_012800135.1 Clostridiaceae bacterium
CAAAAAAGTCGCCGTTATCGGACATTTTCCTCACATAGAAAATCAGATTGGCGCCGTCAGCGATCTCATCATCTTGGAGCGCAACCCGCAAAAGGGTGATTATCCCGACTCGTCGTGCGAATATCTGATCCCGGAGCAGGATTACCTCTTCATGACAGGAAGTACCCTGATAAATAAGACACTCCCTCGCCTCCTGGAGCTTGCGGGCGAGAAAGTCAAGGTCTGTATTGTCGGGCCAAGCACGTGTATGGCGCCCGCGTTGTTTGACTTCGGCGCAGATAACCTCTCCGGTTTCTGCGCCACCGACCAAGAAGGTGTCGATCTTGCTATCCGGCGCGCCGACGTTTTCTCTTTGTTCCAAGCAGGTTATATGGCAAGCGTCGGAAGCCGCTGAAAAACAAAGGTGCTTTCTCACCGAATGAAGTGCGATCCCGAAAAAACTAATTTTGCTTGTGCGTGTTAGGAACAAGATGTTCATTCTCGTTCCCGGAACGCCGCTCGAATGTGATTGATCGCGTCAAGCTTTCAACGTTTAGATGTTGTACGCTCCGCTTAAATGTCGTGCGCCCCTTCAGACAAAAAACTGATAAACTGCTCTTACGGGAAATTAAACCTTGTCATGCGTTTTTGCTACACACAACGTGACACAATTGCGCTGTCAGGCTTAACGAAAAGATAACTGCACACAGTGTGACAAAATTGTGTCGAGGAGATACAGTATGGTTGAGCCCGGGTGACCGGATTTGTATTTGGCAATTAATAATTACGCCCGGGAGAACGACAGTATGGTTGAACGTCTGGAACATATCATCAAAAATGAAGCTGATCGAGAAGAGTGGGAGAATCTGCTCCAACGCTCAGGTATTCGTCAAGAACCTCCATATGACGCAATCTACGGCATTTACGACGATGGCAGATTGGTCGCAACGGGTGCGCGTGAAGGCAATCGACTGAAATGCATTGCCATCGACAATGCCTATCAAGGCGGCACGCTTTTCAACTCCCTCTTATCCCGGATGATCCGCGACGCCTCCGGCTCCGGCATTGAAAGGCTTTTTGTCTACACAAAACCTGCTGCCGTGATCGCCTTTGAATATTTCGGCTTTCGCCGGATCGTAGACGTGCCCGGCACCGCATCCTTCCTTGAGCGCGGCACGCCCACATTCAACGATGTTATTCAGAGGTGGTGCGACGAAACAGATGTCTTCAAAAATCATCAAAGCAATTACAACGACAACATTGAGAGATCCCGACGTGACAGTAATGCCAAAGCATATGAGCGAACACAATGTTTAAATGACATCAAACTGAAACCATACAGCAGGAACGAAAAGATGTACGATTTAGTGCGTTCCTTCGATGATATTGACCTGAAATCGCGCAATGGGGAAACCAAGGAGAGTGACCCAATGCATTTCCTCGACAGCAGCGATCTAAATTCTCAGGGTGAACGACATGATGTGACGTTTCCGCTTTCCTTACCTGTGCTTAGTCCTTGCAAGAAAGTTGAAGACGAAGATACCGTCGTCGAATCCATCGTCATGAATGCTAATCCCTTTACGCTCGGGCATCGCGCACTCGTAGAGAATGCGCTGACGCGCGCGTCGTTTGTTCATCTCTTCGTGTTGAGTGAAGACGTCTCGCTCTTTCCTGCACATATCCGTCTACGTTTAGTCCGAGAAGGAACGAGTGATCTTCCCGGCGTCATTATCCACACGACTGATGCCTATATGATCTCCCGCGCGTCCTTTCCCTCGTATTTTTTGAAAAAGAAAACTGACGCGACATCTGTACAAGCAGAGCTCGACGCAACGCTTTTCCGCGACAGAATAGCACCGGCGCTCGCCATTACAAACCGCACTGTCGGCGAGGAGCCGGCAGATCCGGTGACTGCAATTTACAACGAGACACTCATAAGCACTCTGGAAGGAAAGATCAACCTGACGATTGTTCCGCGAATCAAAACGCACGAGGGCGAAACCATCTCCGCCTCCCGCGTTCGAGAGCTTTTTCTTGAAGGTGATCTGGCGGGTCTTCGTCCGTATGTGCCAGAAAC
>JAAZJV010000237.1 GCA_012800135.1 Clostridiaceae bacterium
CGATGTTTGTCATCATGTTGGGCTTCACATTTTTCTCCGCCAGCATGAGTGTTGGCGCAAAAATGGCTAACGGCCTCAATTTCACTCAATTTGTTTGGGCCGTCCTCATCGGCGGCGTAATCCTTGGTGCGTACACCGGTGTGCTTGCGTACATCTCTTGTGAGACAGGTATGAGCCTTGACCTGCTGACACACCGTTCATTCGGCACGATCGGTTCGTATCTTCCGTCTGCGCTGATTACATTCACTCAGATCGGCTGGTTCGGCGTCGGTGCTGCGATGTTCGCGTACCCTGCCGCAGAGCTTCTCAATGTCCCTGTCTGGGTACTTGTTGTACTTGCCGGCGTTGCGATGACATCGTCTGCATACTTCGGTATTGTAGGGCTTGAGATTGTAAGCTATATATCGGTGCCCCTGATCACCATTCTTGGAAGCTACTCGATGATCACGGCCATTAGAGATGGCGGCGGCATCATCTCGATCTTCGACAAATCGACGGGCGGGATGACTCTATTTACCGCGATCGGAATGGTTATCGGATCGTTCGTGTCCGGCGGTACGGCGACACCGAACTTCACACGTTTTGCCAAGACGAAGAAATCTGCTGTGATTACGACGGTAATTGCGTTCTTCTTGGGCAACACTCTGATGTTCATGTTCGGTGCAGTGGGCGGTGCGTATACGGGTAAAGACGACATCTTCTACGTCATGATTGCGCAGGGACTAGCCATACCGGCTCTTATCGTACTCGGCGGAAACATCTGGACAACGAATGATAACGCACTCTATACGGCTGGACTTGGACTCTCAAACATTACAAAAATCCGCAAACGCCCAATGGTTATTGTTGCCGGTATTATCGGCACAGCATCAGCGATCTGGCTCTACAATAACTTCGTCGGCTGGCTCAGTTTCTTGAATGCGACGTTACCGCCGATTGGTGCCATCATCACGATTGACTACTTCCTCAACCGCGGCAAGTACACTGAAGAAAATGACGACAAGTTGCGCACGGTGAACGTGTTTGCTCTTCTTGGTGTTATTGCCGGCGCGCTGGTAGGTAACTTTGTGAAGTGGGGCATTTCAGCGATTAACGCAATGGTTGTGGCTTGTATCGTCTACTACGTAGGCACGAAGTTCTTCTACAAAGAGAAAATTCACGCCTAAAAACTAATCGATATATCATCGAGTAATGAAAAACCGTCGGAGGCATTTTAGATGGCTCCGGCGGTTTTTTCGTGTAAAATAAAGATGTCGTCATGAAGCCGTGTGCTGTCTTGTTCGTTAGGAGGATTCCCATGCTGAAAATTCAAGCGACGGTACGTTTTACAAGAGGCATTGTTATCGGGCCCGCCTATGTCGTCAAAGAAGAGGTCATAGGAAAGCCCGTTATGGATCCATCACGTGTTGTCGATCAGGCTGTGGAGAAGGCGCGTTTTGAGCGTGCCATCAAAGAAGTTTCGTGCGATCTGGAAAAATTGGCACTGGAACATGATGTCTTCGCTGCGCATCTTGCCATTGTTCAGGATCCGACGTTGATCGAGGAAGTCGTAGCCCATATCGAAGCAGGAAAAACGGCTGAAGTATCTTTAGACGAGACCATTGAAGGTTTTAAACTCGTTTTCCAAGTGATGGATAACGAATATATGCGTGAGCGCGCGGACGATATCGAAGATATAGGCAATCGTCTGATGGCAGCTTTGTTGCAAAAATCGCTTCGCCGTTTCCCAGGACTTACGGAACCTTCTGTGATCGTGGCGCGTGATTTACTGCCCTCCGATACGGCAAACCTTGATGCCTCACTTGTGCTAGGTTTTATCACGGCAGAGGGCGGTGTCAGTTCCCATGTTGCAATCATGGCGAAAAATCGCGGTATTCCGGCGCTGATCGGTGTGCCTGAAGCGATAGCAAGTATCCAAACCGGCGATCTTGTTGCTTTTGATGCGGAAACAGGTGAGATATACATTCATCCCGATGAATCGATACAGGCCGATTTCTCTCAGCGAGCAAAAGAGCTAAAAATGAAAGAAGAAGCGCTTCTTGAGCGCGCGTCGTCGCCTGTGGTGAGCCGAGACGGTAAAACGATCAGAGTCTATTGCAACATCGGCAGCCTTGAGGAACTTGGCGCTGCGATGCCTTATGCTCCCGACGGTGTCGGCCTTTTCAGAAGTGAATTTCTCTTCATGGACAGCGATCATTTTCCGACGGAAGAAGAGCAGTTCATCGCTTATCGCGAAGCATCTGAAAAAGTGGGCAAGGAAATTACTATTCGAACGCTCGATATCGGCGGCGACAAGGCGTTGAGCTATTTTACATTTGACAATGAGGACAACCCGTTTCTTGGATGGCGCGCCATCCGAATGACGCTCGATATGCCGGATCTTTTTTGCACACAACTTCGCGCTATTCTCCGTGCGAGCGCCTACGGATCCTTACGCATCATGTTCCCGATGATTACATCGCTTCACGAATTTGAGCGCGCAAAGGCGTTGACGGACGAGTGTAAGGCATCATTGAAAAAAGAGGGCATCTCTTTTGACGAGAATATTCCACTTGGCATCATGGTCGAGACGCCGGCGGCCGTTTTTATGGCAGAGGAACTGGCTAAAGCGGTCGATTTCTTCTCAATCGGAACGAATGATCTGACTCAGTACGTCCTTGCTGTTGACCGCGGGAACGAGAAGATCAAGCGAATGTTCAATTCCTTCCATCCGGCCGTACTTCGGGCGATTGCGCACGTGATCGATTCGGCGCACAAAGCGGGGATCGAGGTGGGAATGTGCGGTGAAATGGCCGGCGATTTACGAGCGACTGAAATACTTCTAGGCCTCGGTCTTGATGAATTCAGTATGTCGGCTCAAGTTACGCCGGACGTCAAAGAAAAGATCCGCGGCCTCAATGTATCAGAGGCGGCAGAAAAAGCGAAAATAGCGCTCGCTATGAGTGATGTCGATGAAATCGAGTCGTATCTTGCAG
>JAAZJV010000315.1 GCA_012800135.1 Clostridiaceae bacterium
ATCATTTTACGTAAATGAAAACTTTTTACACTTATAATGGACACAAGATATGCGAAAAACCCCATATTATTAGGGGTTTTCGCTCGCGCATCTATATGTTGCGGTAATCTGGTGGAAGTGATGGGAAGAAAGCGCCCATTTCCCTACTTCCAAAACGCTGATATATAAGGCTTTTAGACATTTGATATTCTGTAAATACCCTTGTTTTTACGGCCTTTGAAGTTTTTTAGTATCATTTTAGTATCACAGAATCAAGTTGATCTATTACGGTTTCTTCATCATCCGGGAAAAAGTGAGAATATGTGTCAAGTGTCGTTGATACTTTCGCGTGTCCTAGCCGTTTACTGATTAGAACGACGTTCACCCCTAGAGAGATCAACAAAGAAGCGTGAGAATGCCGAAGACCATGAACATGAATACGCTTTACGCCTGATTCTTTGCATCCTTCCCTAATCCCCAGTTCAATGAATCGTTTTTCCCATGGAAAAACGAAATCATTAGATGCCGGATCGTAGATACACTGGTGATACTCTTTCAGTTGGTTCATACATACATCCGGCAAGCGGATAACACGGGATTCACCCGTCTTTGTCGGTGTGACAACGGCCTTTCCGCGTAAACGCTGATATGATTCGTTTATACTAACGGTAGCGCCCCCAAAATCGATTCTAGACCATCTTAGGGCTAGTAACTCACCCTTTCTCATTCCCGACCAATAAAGCAGACTTACGGCTGTTTTAGCCTTGATATCGTCGATGCAGTCAATCACCTTTGAATACTCTTCAAGTGTCCAAAACCGTATAGGCGGCTTCTTTTCATCTGCTTTCATTGGTTGACCGGCAAGACGGCAGGGGTTCTGATTGAGTTTATAGAAGCGTACAGCATGATTGAAAATAGCTGATAATTCTCGATGTAGATTCTGAATGTATTTTAGAGCAAAGTCTCTTTCAATAAGTTCGTTTTGCCACTGGCGAACGTCTAGGGCGCTAATCTCATTCAGTTTCATTTCACCAAACGAAGGTAGCAGATGATTCTTTGCGTAATATCCTTTTCTTTGGAGTGTGTGCGCCCGTAAGCGTGGCGTGACATCTTTCAAGTAGAGATCATAAAAAGCCGAAAACGTCATATCTGGTTGATAACAGATGTTTTGCAGAAACTCACGTTCCCACGCTTCAGCTTCTCTTTTTAAGGTGAAACCGCGCTTGCACTTTTGCCGGCTCTTGCCTTCATAGTCTGTGTAATAAAACTTGCAGTACCATGTACCGCGCTTTTCATCCTTGTATGCCGGCATGGTTACTTATCTTCACGTTCGTATTCTTCCGACCGTACTAATTCATATGAATAGTCATTAACCTTGCCCAGACCTTCTATATTCAAACGGTCAGTATTGTATTTTAACTGTGATTCAATAGCTTCACGCGTACTTGCCGCCACACTGTGCGAGGTTACGCCCGTTTCTTCGTCGTATTCTACCTTTGCCCACGTTTCAGGCTTAGACCATTCCCCCGCGTCTACCCATTCGACATCTAAAAGATCGCTTGTTTTGACATCAAGGGCTTTTGCGATCTTCTGCATGGCAACAATGTTAGGACAATTAATATTCTGTTCCCAGTTTCGTAAGGTTCCTATTGGAGTGCCTAATTTATCGGCTAATTCACGTTGCGTCATACCTTTTGCGGTTCTAGCTATTTTTATTCTTGTTCCAACTTCCATCCGAGCATCCCCCTTTCTCAAGGACAATTGTACAAAAACAAGTACTTTTTATCAACATGTTGACAAGTGCGCTTTTATCGCGTACTATGCTTATTAATGAGCAAATATGCTCATTATTACGCATTAAGAAAGGAAATTTATCATGTACGACACTCAAAAAATCAGGTTACTGATGCTTGAGAAACAACTCACGCAACAGGAACTAGCCGAAAAAGCCGGACTAAACCCCGGTACAGTGTCACGCGTTTTGATCACGGGCAACGCAAAGATAAAAACAATCTTCAAAATTGCCCAAGCGCTTAACGTTGACATTACAGAACTAATCAGGAAGGAGGTATGAGATGCCGCTTATTGGAGTAGAAGAAGTTATGCGGATAACCGGCACGCCTCAATCAAGCGCGTATGAGATTATCCGCACGCTCAACAAGGAACTAAAAGATCAGGGATACTTGACCCGGAACGGGCGAGTAGAAAAACGGTATCTACTGGAACGCTTCAGGATCGTTGATGAATTACCGGAGAACATTAAATGATTTATTTCAGGCAGGGGCTTAAAGGTGCAACTATGACCGTGGCAAAGACCGATGACCCTATTGAGTGGTTGAAGTCATCCGTGCAAGTCATGCGCCCGAATGAAAACCCTGAAAAATTCAAACAAGATCGCGCATGGTACTTTCTATCCGGTAAAATGGCTGATCAAAATGGATTAGTAACACGCAATGACAAAAACATGATCGAGCGTGATTTGTTGGTGCTTGATATTGACGACGGGCAAGATCATGAGACTGTAGCCGAACGCCTTGCTATTGCAGGATATGAAGCCCTCATCTACCCTACCCCGCGTTATCACCCGAACGCTGAACGCTTCAGAGTTGTATTGCGTGCAGAAAGACCCATCACCACGCCTGAAAGTTACACGGCGACAATGGCAAAGGTAGCCGAAGTTTTAGGCGGTCAATTCGACCCGTCTTCTAAAACGTGGTCACAGATGCAAGGCACACCCATCTCAAAAGATGGAGCATTTGACGTAATCCATTTAGAAGGTGAACCATTCCCCGTTACTGACAAGCTACCAGAAAGCACAACAACGGCCTTAGAACGTCGCGTTGAAGCTGTACGTGATAGGACACCTATTCCAAGCGATGAAGCACTAGAGATCATGGCGCGGTACGTTGAGCGAGACGCTGAAAAGCTGATCATTCGTGATAACTACCTTTCGGCACTTATGGCGGTTATATATGCCGTTCAAACGGGCGAGATTGACTACGAGACAGGCGAACAATGCGCTGTAATGCTTGCTGGTGATCGTGAAGACTGGAAGGCCGGAAACTTAGAACAGTTTCGTTACGAAGTCCGAAAAACCCGCCCACGCAAAGAACAATCGTTCAGTGAAAAATTCGACTGGAAGCCCGATATACCAACGGCGGAAGAACTTTTTGATGCGATTGAGAAACCGGCGAAACAAAGACAACGAACCTATTTTACTGCAGAACAGCTAGAAAACGCTGAACTACCAGAGATAACGTTTTATGTTTACGGCATGTTACCCGAGGGCGCTGGATGGCTTGCAGGAAAGCCAAAAGTTGGAAAAAGTTATCTGCTTATTCAAGCAAGCGTATCTATCGCGAGCGGACAACCTTTTTTAGGGCATGAAGTTCAACAAACGCCCGTGATCTATTACAGCCTAGAAATGGGCCCGAACCTCATTCAACAGAGGTTACGCCAGATGTACCCATTTACGTCGCAACCGAAAGATTTACATTTTTACTTTGAATTGCCGACCTTTGATAATGGCGCGCTAAATGTGATTCATGCTGATATCAAACGTCACGGCGCAGGTGTAGTGATCGTTGATACACACGGGCTTATAGTCAAGAGCAAAAGCAGTCAAAAACCGCTCTATGATCAAAGCTACGGAGAAATGGCATATTTTAAGAAACTAGCTGACGAAACAGGAACGGCAATTATTCTTGTTACACACCTTAATAAAAACAACAAAAGCGATGATATTTTTGATTTGATGATGGGTAGCGCCGCAAACCGAGGCGGAGCCGATTTTAATATGGCAATGGCTAAAAATCCGCAAGACAAAGAGCAAATATTGTTTCTTGAAGAGTGTCGAAAGTGTGCAGGGCTTGAACTCGTCTTAGAACGTGACCGCAACGGATTATTCCAAAATATCGGCACTTTTGAAGATTGTGATGTGAGACAGGAAAAAAATAATTACATTAACGATCCCGTAGTTGAGACTGTTTCAAGGATGTTACTTGACCGTACAAAAATTGAAGTTACTGCCAAAGAGATATTCGAAGCTATGCCCACATGGGCGCAATCAAACAAGAAGCCCCAATCAGTAGGATACGCGCTGAAGAAGCTTGCGTATAACCTTCGTAGATTTGATGGTATCACCTTTGAGCGTAGAAGACGAGAGAACGGAATCACATACACGTTTGAACGTCCTCACAATAAAATAACCTTTTTAGCGCTAAAAAATAAGTTAGCTGAGACAAAGTGTTCATTAGGCGATACTAACTGTTCAGACCCGAGAGAATCAGCATGATAGCAACCTATAAACAAAAAAAGTATTCATGTATACATAGTATTCAGAATGCGGACATATCAGCACTTTCTGGTGCTTTTTTTTAAAAAATGGCTGAACGCTTTGTTGTTTCTTTTTTGAGCTTACTAAACACAATGAACACTCTGAATACTCTGAACACATTTTTAGGACTAAAGGGAAATAGAAAGGAAAAACGACATGACCGCAAAAAGAGCAAGAAGACAAGAAAAACGAAGGGCGGAACGTGATGCAGCGAAAACTGACAGGATTTATAACGATCAAGAGACTTCTATGAGAGGTTATCGAAAAAAGACAAACACGTACCTAGTACGTAGCAAAAGCCCATACGGAAGAAAATTTCTTCAATATCGAATACAACGGAGAGAAGGTTAAAACAAATGGGAAAACAGAACGAACTTACATTTGAATTTGCTCTCTTTGCCTTCAAGGCATGGATGGGTTTTTTGGTTGCCGGAGTGTTGCCGGATAGTAAGCGCTTTAATGCGGAATTCATGGAACATTACCCGGAAATAGTAAACGAGCAAGCCCCCCTAGTCTTAATGTTTAGTGCCTTTGTGGGAGCGATTGACTCAATAGACTTGTTTGAAAGCGAAAGATTTAACAACGCCTTGAAAGGTATAAGAGAAGAGAGGAAAAAACAGAATGGAAAAATCAATTAGGACACAAGACGATGCAAAACAAGTAAGCAAGCAGGAATATGTATGTCCTTTTTGCTTGAGGAACATGGAAAAAGGCACCCGATGCGTATGTAATACGCCGGGAACAATCAGAACACCAGAACAAACCGTACAATCGAGGATTGAACGCCTTACCCCTGAAAGCAGAGAATACCTCATCAAAGTAATCGAGCTATGCGAAGCCCGGGAAGTGAATAAAAAGGTGGAGCCGGAAGTTTTAACATACCAGACGACCCCACCCGCGACCGGCATACATGCCGATACTGACAACAGTTTATCAGATGATGATAAAAAAACACGGCTAGACGTCTTTTTACAGCTTAAATATGGAATTTTAAGGTTAGAAAACTGTGCCCTGATCAGTGAGGCGGCAAGGGCTCTTCTAGCGACCATTGAGCGGATAACAAACGACAGCGGTACAGAATGCCTGCTCTATTGCATTGAGACGAAATTGCAAGTCATATATGAAGATCTGGAAGATGCCCGGCGAGACATTATAAAGGCCTTTAACGATTGCTTCCCTTCTCACAAGCTTAGTATTTAGGTGAATTGTGTCACGTGACAGACAACGTGACACTATATAAAAACTAGCCCGGAGGCATGCAAAGCCGCCTTTTAACTACGGTTAGAGGCGGTTTTGCGTTACTGACAAAACATGACTAAAACGAAAGATTAAACATCTGACAATGGACTTGTTGCAGTCATCATAGTTGATGCAAATGGACTAATAACGCATACCTGATTACATCTGATATCACATGCTTTCAGATGTTTGAGCCGTATGCGTAGATCATGATATCAGTGTCTTCTTTTGAGAATGTTAAGCACTCAAATTCGTAACGTTACATGCAACGCAACGGACAACGTTGCACTCGATGCAGTGTGTTAAACTTGAGGGCAGTATAAGCAGGTGAGAGTATGAAAATAGTAGACGTATATCAATGCGAAACAGATGAGTGGATTCCGTTAGAACTAATGGCGCGGGTTCGTTATAGTGGTGAGTCTTTTGGTGTTGAAGGATTGACAGACGGAAAAGATTATTACATCGTCCGTGATAAATATGGTTACCCAAAAGTTGTTGATGATAGTGGTGAAGATTACATCTACGACCTAGTTAATCCACGTCCTCTGGACAATTCTTCCGTTGGAGGTAGGTTTGAAATACTTGAGGATTATACCGGTGAAGTAACAAAAATTATAGAGCGAGGGTATACATCAGATTAAGACCCGATTATGACGCAATTAGAAAGGCTATCCAAGATGGATGGGGTTTCAGGCGGATAAGGAGATAGAGCATGGATGACCTATCCAAAGAGGAAAAACTTCGTCTTGCTGATGTCGAAATCGGTAAGGCCTACCGGAGAGCCGAAATGTTACATAGTCAGCCGAATGTTCCGAGAGGTGGGCTCAGTGAGGCATCGAACAAAAACTATTTTCTAGAGTTCGTCGAGGTACGAAAGAAAATTTTAGAAAAATACGATTTAACCTTTGAGGAATTTCGAAATAGCTAGGACTTCGTCTCTCAAGCGAACCGCCATTTAGGCGGTTTTTTAATGCCCAAATATTACAGTTCTGTTACAGTCAGTTGGTCTTTTCACCATTTACACAGTTTATGAGCACAGAACGTATGTTCTTTTACAATGATAGTACCGGATATGATGCCGGGAATAACTGAAAGGACATGCCTAAACATGGATAAAGACAAACTCAATAACGAAATGTTATCAAGTGAGGAACAGAACGCTGGCGAGGCGGTGCAACACGATCAGCAACCGGAACAGGTGAATACACCCGAGGAAACGCCCAAAAACAACAGTAGAGGCGATGGAAAGAAGCCCCGGATGTTCACGCAAGAGGAAGTGAACGAGATCATCAGGGATCGTTTAGCTCGTGTTAAACGTGGGGATGATCTGCAAGAGAAGGAAAGCGAGATAGAAGCGCGTGAGACTTCTCTAGCTGAACGTGAAGCTGAATTATCGCAACGTGAGAATAGACTGACCGCATTGACGCATGTCAATGAGATGGGATGGCCAGAGGCAACATTAAAGCTGATTGATTTATCAAGCGCAGAAGCAACGCAAGAGAGCTTGAGCATCCTTGATTCAGTCATGAATGCACAGAGGCCGAAAGGAGCCGGCGGCATGAGACACGGGGGAGCCGCAAGAACACAGATAGACGTTGCTGAAAAAGCCTATGACCAGCCCCCATATATGAAAGGCTTTTAATTAAATGGCTATAGATTTAGTAACAAAATTCAGTAACAAGGTAGATGAAACCTTCACTACAGAAAGTAAGGCTTCCTTGTTGACTAATAAAGATTATGACTGGAGCGGAGCGCATACCGTGAAGGTATACAAGATTACCACCGCCCCAATGAATGACTATGACCGAGACGGCACGAAACAGCATGTAGTGACAGAGGGCAAAGCCCAGCTATCGCGCTATGGCTTGCTTGCCGGTCTGGATGCAACCACGCAAACAATGACGCTTAGAAAAGACAGATCATTTACGTTTGCCATTGACAAGCTTGATGCAGATGAGACGGTACAGGCTTTACAAGCAGGTACAGCCCTAGCACGTCAACAGCGTGAAGTACTCATTCCGGAGATTGATTCATACGTGATTAACCAGATGGCAACTAACGCGGGGCATACGCCTATGGCAAAAGAGCTTACAACCGTTAACATCTATGATGAGATCATGGCCGCGAATGCTGAATTAGATAACGCGGAAGCCCCGGAAGTAGGGCGTGTGCTTGTTGTGTCGCCTGACGTGTACTTGTTGCTCAAGAAGAACAAAGACTTCTTACAAGCGACTGATATCGCTCAAGACGTGAGGTTCAGAGGCGTTATTGCTATGGTTGACGGGATTGCCGTCATGCGTGTACCGGCAAACCGTTTACCGGTTAAATGCGGCTTCTTGTTAGCGCATCCGGTAGCTACAGTTCACCCGGTCAAGTTATCAGAGTTCAAAATTCATAATGACCCGCCCTTTATCAGCGGTGATCTTGTTGAAGGACGCGTCGTATACGATGCCTTTATTCTCGATAACAAGAAAGACGCGATCTATTATCAGGCAACGACCTGATCTTAGACAGACTGCTTTTACCTTCAAGGTAGTGTATGTGCTGAAAAAGCAGGAACGGAAGCGCTCTGACCGTACGCATAGCCGGAAAGGGCGCTTTCTTTATAAGAAACATGATTATAAAAACAAAAACGGGATTAATACGAGCGTCATTTGATTGCAATATCGTCGTTACAACGAACAGTAACGGACTGATTCACGCTCACTATTCAAGCTACAGGCTAGAAGATGACAAAGAACGAGACTTTCGGAGTTTCAGGCCTATAGAGGTTGAAGACTGGTTAAAAGCAAAAGACGCACAAGCACGGCCACAAGAGCGCGTAATATGCGCGTCACGCAATGCCATGAAGCTGATACCGTGGCTTACACAGATAGACGGTATTAGAAGCTTCAAGGCAGACGACAACACATTAAAGGTAATTTGAGGAAGAAAAACAACTCCAATAAGCGGCTATTCATCTTTTTTCCTTTCCAATCCTACAGAGAGGGCGACAAAACAGCCCTCTCTACTTTTTAGCTCATGGATATTCACAAGTATCTATCATCTTATAAGTATGCTGACCCAAATATAGCCTTCTATCAGTCACGGATAGAGTATTACAGGCCGCTCATCGGTTTAACACGTAAATTAAACCAACTAGCCGCGAAACAGATGACCCACTATCAAGAACAGATACGCAAGCTGAAGACACTGAAGAAAGACATTGAACAAACAGTGAAAGAAGTTCCGTTACCGTATCGCAACGCTCTATATTGCCGATATATTGAAGGCCTGACGATCAATGCCACAGCACACAAGCTACACTATGCACCAACGACGATTAGGCGGCATTTAGAACGAGGTTTTGAGATCATCGAAAACAATATAATTCAGAAAAGTTGAAATAATTAGTATCAATTTAGTATCATAAAAAAGCAAAAGCCCCACAGATAGGGGCTTTCAGCGTCTAGTGGTGGAAGTGATGGGAATCGAACCCAT
>JAAZJV010000238.1 GCA_012800135.1 Clostridiaceae bacterium
GATGTCGCGGCCGCCCGTGTCAAAGTGCATCGGACCGTCAAGGTGTGTGCCGACATGGTTCGACGTCTTGATGATCATGCCGTTCGCCCCGTTCGGTGCAAGGCGCTTGAAGTATTTAACATTCAACGGTTCATACGTCGGCCATGGCGGCGTCATATGGTTGGTGTTGATTGTCAAATCGTACATTTTGACTTTGTCCCAGTTCTTAATCATGTTTTACCTCCGTAGTAAATAAAATAGAAATATAATGCTATGGTCTGCCCGAAAAGGAGAACCAATTCGGGCAAACTATACCTTTATCTTAGTCTAGAAGACCTTCATTGTCGAGCATTTCGACAAAGGCTTGCAGTGCATCTTCGAAGCATTTCATCGGCGGACGAACAACGCCTGCGCCGACTTGGCCGACGCCAGCGTGCTTTGATGCGATACCCGTGTTGATGACCGGACGGATCTGCGTCTCAATGACTTTACGAATATCGATACCTGTCGGAACACCGCGGAAATTCATGTTCGGCATCTTGTAGGCGACGCTTTCTTCGAGTGTAATCTCGTACATGCTTGTGGTGTACTGTACGGCGTCAGCCGGCGTGCCGCCGACAAATTGTACGATGGCAGGGGCGCTTGCCATAGCAAATCCGCCAATCCCGGATGTCTCCGTAATGCAGGAGTCTCCGATATCGCGGTTCGCATCTTCCATCGAATAACCGGGGAAATAGAGACCGTCGATGATCTCTGCCGGAGCTGTAAACCAGCGATTGCCCAGACCCGCCACACGGATACCGAATTCCGTGCCGTTGCGCGCCATAGTGTAGACGACTGTTGAATATTTCACTTTGCCGACAGGATCCATCGTGCACTTTGCGCCCGGCATGGACAAGTTGAGATAGAAGTGATCGTTCGAGTTCAGGAAATCAAACACTTTTACCTTGTCTTCTTCGCTGGCATTGGTTTTCACGATGCTGGACGCGATCTCGCGGATAAATAGCGAGGTGCCCGCTTTATTGCGGTTGTGCATTTCGTCGCCCATCTGAAGCGCCTGCGCGTTCATGCTCTTAATGTCGATCGGCCCGTGAATCTCGATTGCTTCCTTCAAGATCGGATAGAGTGTCTTCTCCATCCAATTCAGATGCTTGATGACGTTTTCGCCGTATGCGCCAAAACGAAGTACTTCGCCGAGTCCTTCGTTCATTGTGCAGTAGGCGTAGTTTCCTTGATCCATGTTTTTGACGATAAAGACAGGCATTTTTGCGGTCACAACACCGGCCATCGGACCGACGGCTGAGTGATGGTGGCAGCTGTCAAAATCAATCTTTCCGGACGCCGCCAGCTCTTTGGCCTCATCTACCGTCTCGGCAAGTCCCTGATAGATAATGCCGCCAACGACTGCACCGCGAAGCGGTCCGGACATGTCTTCCCATTTCACGGGAGGACCTGCGTGCAGAATCAGATTTTCACGCATGCCGGGAAGAGTGTCTTTTGCAATTCCCATTCCAATAAGAGTCGGCTGAGCGTCCTGCATCAACTTTAGGGCTTCTTTGTTAGCTTGATCAATGAAATTGGCCATATTGTTCATTCCTTCCTTTCCATTTGCTTAAACAATATTTTTTCTATTTGTACACCGCCAATGTGACGGTGTCATATAAAGGCGGATTTGCGGGGTGTCTCCGCGTTCCGACGGCTATTTGTAGTGCACAATCGCCGTGTAGATTTATTATGTCTTGAATGCGTGATGTGCCGATACACATCAAGCATTGCGTTGTCTATTATATGGATTTCATGCGCGAAAGGAGCGCTGCCATCTTCTCGTTGCCGCCGGCAGCAGGCTTCCAGTTGACATGAATAGCAGATACATCTTGGGATTTCATATCCTGATAAAAGGATTCAAGCCCCATGTTGATGACCTTTAATTCGCTTTTAAACAATTCATTTACTTTCATGGTGATGATCTCCTTTCCTTATTCCGAAACACGAGCGAGTATGCGATCGACGAGTCGAACGGCCTGCATGTTCGACGGCATGACAATGACGCCCGCATCTTTCAACGCAGCTACCGACTTCTTCAAATCCTGAGGGTCTTTATCAGTGCCGCAGACGGAGGCGACGACGACCAGTTCTTTACCTTCTTCTTTAAGTTTTGCGCGAGCGTCGTTGACCGATTCAGCGACCGCACCGGCAGGATCGGCGTTTGAACCGAAACCTAACACACAATCGACGAGCACGACCGCCGTCGTTCCGTCGACGTGAGATTCGAAGAACTCCGATCTTGTCAGCGGATCGATCATCGGATGCGGACGGCCGCGAGTGAACTCGTCTTCGCCGAGATCCAAGCAGATGTGCCCTTTCACTTCGCCATCCAATGCTTCAATCGCCATATCAGGAGTCATCGGGATATTTGAATAAATCTTGTAGTTCTCACCGAGGAATTTCATTGCTTCATCGGTCAGTGTTCCGCCGGTAAAGAGCCCGCGCAGGTTCTTTTGATCCGGTTTCAATGAAGCGACGGCCTTTTCCACGATCGCGTCGATGTCATCTTCAGACGCGTCAAAGCCTTCAAAGTCGGCAATTTTCTCGCCCCTTAACGCAGCGACGGCTTTGCGAGCGGCATCTTCCAAGCTCACACAAGGAATTGCGCCGGCTTCAAGAATAGCCTTGGCATCTCCGCCGATAAAATCAACCACAACCGGTTTCTTGCAGTTGCTTGCCTTTTCTAAGATTTTCTTTTCAACTGACGGTGCCGGCGGTTTCGAAATGAGTACAATCACTTTTGTCTCTGGATCGTTCTCCAGAGCGTCGATGCCAAGCGACATCATGAGGCCGCCGATCTGTTCAGAAAGATCGCGCCCACCGGTGCCGATGACTTGGGAAACTCCTTCGCCGAGCTTATCAATGCAGACGGTCACTTCCTGTGTACCGGTACCAGAAGCGCCCACCACGCCGATGGCGCCGCGGCTCAACACGTTGGCAAAGCAGAGCGGTACACCGTTGATGATGGCCGTTCCGCAGTCGGGTCCCATCATCAATAGACCTTTTTCAACGGCTTTCTTTTTTAGCTTGAGTTCATCTTCGACTGAGACATTGTCAGAGAAAAGCATGACGTTCAAGCCTTTATCCAATGCATCTTCCGCCTCTTGTGCGGCATACCGGCCTGGAATCGAGATCTGCACAAGGTTAGCGCCCTTGAGATGTTCAACTGCAGAACTCAGTGTCGGCGGCTGGTAATCGCCTGCTGAAGCATCCTGTTTCGCGTTGATCTGGTCGTCGAAAGCCTGAATAAGTTGTTCCATCGTGCATTTCGACTCGTCGTATTTAGCAGCGATGAAAAGATCGTTCGGGGTGATTTCTTCAAGCTCCGGAGTCAACATACTCAGTTTTTCTACGAGATCTACGTTTAGTTCGGTGCCCATGCCAACGAGAACTTCATCAACGCCTTCGATTTTTTTCATCTCGCGGGAGATGATCATCAGCGTGACGGAGTCATAATAGGCATTTTTCTTTACCATACTGTTTACTTTCATGCGCATCTACTCCTTACTTTTTTAATGTTTTCCTTTAGGTTCTGTCGTATTTCCTTTTATTTAATTTATTTTTTTTACTTTTATTATTGCTTGTCACCACTACGCCATGTTTCCATGAGTTGCTGCATCGCGCAGAGGCCGAACAGAAAATCGGATCCCGATGAAGCTCCAAACTGAAGTGCATTTGTTGCAGAATTTTCGAGGGCATTCGTGTCGCCTTCAAGCAGTGCGCTAAGCACACTAAGGTATAGACCGCTGGCTTTGCCTTCTGCTGCATGCTGAATCATAGAGGCGCTGACAAGCGTCGTCTGTTTTTTTGCCGCCGAAACAACATGATCCATAAATACCGAAAGCTCAGCCTGTTGAGTTTTCTTCACGCTATCGTCGTAAAAAAGCGACAGCAATACGGCAGCCATAAAATCGTCACACGACGGCGTAAGTCCGGGTCC
>JAAZJV010000239.1 GCA_012800135.1 Clostridiaceae bacterium
CCCTCGTTATATCATTTGTTTTGCCCGAGGCCTTAGAACCTGCATTATCGTTTTGTGATGTTCCGCGCGTGAGTCGTGTTGATCGAAGTGGAGAGCGTGTCGCTGACTTATCCTCTTTAACATCATTGTCCGAATCGTCTTCATCTTGACCTATGATTTCAAGGTAGATGAATCGGTCACACGCGGCGATAAAGGCGTTGGGTGTTTTCATTTCGCCGAGACCGTATACGATTTTACCTGCTTCCCGAAGACGAGTTGCAAGTCTTGTAAAATCGCTATCACTTGAGACAAGAACAAATCCGTCGACCTTATCGGCATAAAGAATATCCATCGCGTCAATGATCATGGCGGAGTCTGTAGCATTTTTTCCTGTCGTGTAACTAAATTGCTGGATTGGGCTGATTGCATAGTCAAGTAATTGTGCCTTCCACTGTGCGAGGTTCGGACGAGTAAAGTCGCCGTAAATACGTTTAATAGTAGGTGTACCGTAACGAGCAATTTCCTCCATCATACCGCGAACGTGGTGCGGGGGAACGTTGTCCGAGTCAATCAGAACAGCTAATCGAACATCGCTGCGTTTTGGATTGGTATTGGTCATAATGTAAAATCCTTTTAAGTAAAGATCGTGAGAAGAGGCGCCGCATTAAGATGGCGCCTGTACTGTACTCATCTTAACATACCTAAGTGTACGTTGATCATGATATGATGAAGATGTCAGCATCGTCAGTGCTGGGCATGTTTTTTGATCTGATCTTACAATTCGAAAGGAGAACAACATGGCAACTGCTCAACCGGCTCTTGTAGTGCTTGCTGCAGGAATGGGATCACGTTACGGTGGCTTGAAGCAACTTGACGCGGTCGGCCCTGATGGCGAAATACTCATGGATTATTCCGTCTATGATGCTATAAAGGCTGGATTTAACGAGATTATATTTATCATCCGAGAAGAATTCGAGGAAGCTTTTAAAGACCTCATGGCTCCTAAGCTTGACGGACGTGTTGACTGGCGCTGTGTATTTCAAGACACGGATGATTTGCCTGAAGGCTATAAGCGACCTGAGAGCCGTGAAAGACCGTGGGGAACCGGTCATGCCGTACTCGCAGCACGCGATGTTGTCAGAGGTCCTTTCGCCGTAATTAATGCCGATGATTACTACGGTAAAGAAGCTTATCGATTGATGTACAACTTTCTTTCTACAAAAGAAGATGATGAAGATAAGCCGCTTTACGGCATGTGCACATGGCGACTTTGCCGCACACTTTCCAAATATGGGGAAGTATCGCGAGGCGTCATTTCCTTAGACGATCAAGGGCAATTTGCCGGTATAAAAGAAATAAAAAAGATCGAACAAACCGATAATGGCGGCCGTTATTCGACAGACGGAGGGACGACGTGGGTTCACCTCGATGGTGATCGGCTTGTATCCATGAATTTCTGGGGATTTCCTTTATCTTTCATGGATCTTCTCCGTGAAGGGTTTCCGGCATTTCTTAATCGAGACGAAATCCAATTCAACATGAAAGCAGAATATCTGTTACCTGAGATCGTAGGCGATGCTTTTGTCAGTGGAAAAATAGATGTGCATTTGATGCCGGTCAGCGACCGCTGGTTCGGAGTAACGTTTAAGGAAGATCGAGCACGCGTTGCTGACGCGCTCTTTAAGCTTGCTGAAGAAGGCGAATACCCGCGTCCGCTTTTTGACATATAGACCAAAGACTAAGGAGATCTGTATTGATCAACATGAAAGATATTATTGCCGAAGCGCTATCAGAAGCTATTGAATTATCTTACGATGATGTTCAAACGCTTCTCACACAACCTCCACAGCCGAATATGGGAGACATTGCTTTTCCATGCTTTCAGCTAGCCAAAAAAATTCGCAAGGCTCCTGTACTGATTGCAGGTGAACTGAATGATAAACTGAATCTTCGTCTCACCGATTCAGCAGATCCCTTTTCTCGCGCCGTTGAACGAATCGAAGCCGTTGGAGCCTATTTAAACTTCTTTCTTCGTCGAGATACGTTTGCAGAAGAAGTCCTACGAGCTTCCATTGCAGCGGGCGACCGACCCGGAGCGAGCGATGAAGGGAAGGGGAAGACAATCATTGTTGAGTATTCTTCGCCCAACATAGCCAAGCCATTTCATGTCGGTCATGGATTTTCGACCTTTCTCGGCGAGGCGATTGCCAACCTCTACGAATATGCAGGCTACAACGTACAACGCTTTAATCATTTGGGTGACTACGGAACCCAATTTGGCAAATTAATTGTTGCGTGGAGGCGTTGGGGAGATGTAGAGGCACTTAACAAGGCTCCTATCCAAGAATTGACGCGTATTTATATAAAATTTCACGACGAAGCCAAAATAGAACCGGAACTTGAGGATGAAGCGCGCCGTGCTTTTACAAGACTTGAGCAGGGCTCGGAAGAGGAAATGAAACTATGGCAAACGTTCCGAGAAGTGAGTTTAGAGGAGTTCGATGATACGTATGACCGCGTCAACATTCATTTTGACAATATGAACGGTGAAAGTTTCTATGCCAAAATGACTCCTGAAGTCGTCACGCTTCTGTCCGAAAAAGGTCTCCTCATAGAGAGCGAAGGCGCGCAGGTCGTAGATTTGGAAGATTACGGTCTGAATCCTTGCCTCATCTTAAAGAATGACGGTTCCACGATTTATGCGACGCGTGATATCGCAGCTGTTCTGTACCGTGATCGAATATGGAACTTCCATCGCAATATTTATGTTGTCGGCATTCCGCAAATCAATCATTTTAATCAAATCTTCGCCGTAATGGAAAAACTCGGGATGCCTGATCCTGAGCGCAACGTTCATGTTGCATTCGGGACGGTTCGATTTGCTGATGGCGTCTTTTCGACACGCAAAGGAAATATTGTGCTGTTAGACGAATTGCTTGATGCCGGTGTTGCGCACGCGCGGGCAATTGTTGAGGAAAGCCATCCTGATCTGGATGATGCTGAGATTGAGGAGATATCCGAGAGAATTGGTGTCGGCGCTGTGCGTTATACATACCTTGCTAGTGGTCGAGAACGCGATATCCTCTTTTCGTGGGAGGATATTTTGGATTACGAAGGCGATACGGCACCATATTTGCTTTATACTGTTACGCGTTGTGCCAGCCTGCTTCGCAAGGCTGATTCAGCTGTGTTAAAGCGTCTTGAGAAACATAGTGATGAAGATGCTGCACTACTTATCGGTGATGATGAACAGAAGGTGCTAAAAGAGATCGTTCAATTCCCTGAATCGCTTTCTGCTGCGCGAAAACACTATGAGCCGTCTATGATGATTCGACGTCTGATGCAGCTTGCTCGCGCGTTCAATACGTTTTATCACAGCACACCGATATTGAGGGTAGACGACACGGCGCTTTCGGCCGCGCGTCTCGCCTTAGCACAGGCCGTAGAACGCACATTGAAGGCCGGTCTTCGGATCGCCGGCATTGAGCCGGTCGATCGAATGTAAGAACTGTTTGGCAAGACGAATGGAACGTATGGACGATAATTTTTCTTGTGTTGATGCGGTTAAGCGATCCTGTAGCGCCGTAAATCACGCGCGTAAGGCACTTAAATTCACCTTCACCCGCAAAGAACGTAAGAAATGTCTTGAAACTGTTCTAAATGCGTGGAAAGATGCGATCAATGCATTAAGCCGATCTTCATCGAGCCGTTTCGATAATCGATCGGATAGCGGAATAAATAATAAACCGGATGATATACCAGCTATTGCCCTTCAATGGACACTCTCATTAGCGGCATTCTTTTCACAATGGCTTCTTTCGAGTCGATCTCGGGAGCAAATTGATCTATTGGGAGAATCCGGAGTACGTACTGCGCGACGTCTAGCCCGTTGTTATGCTCCTGCACTCTCTCCTCATCTTTTGCAAGAATCGATACTTATATCTGATCAGATCAGATCTCTTTCCGATCTTTCTCTTTCTGCTGTTATTCCCGCTTTTCCGTCAGGAGAAGTGCGCTTATTGTTGCAGTCCGACTCGCGTGAACGTCGCGAGCGCGCGTGGCATGCACTCGCAGCACGTATGGAGGAAGGACGCAACACGATGGCGAACCGATTTGTTGAGCTACACGCGCTTCGACGCTCAATAGCTGAGTCCGCCGGCTATCGACATTATGGTGAGTATGCCGTGAGACGCTATCGCCTAACAGATGCATTTCGTACCCATGTACCTACCTTTCGAGAGACATTACGGCGCCATATAACGCCGCTAATAGCGCCAATTCGAGCCCTTCACCAAAAGCGTTTGGAACTCGATTTTATAGAACCATGGGATCTTCTTTATCCGGCAAATTTTGGACCTCCGCGTCTTCATATGGAAGAGGAATCGCTCGAAAAGTCATGGATTAACGTCATAAGGCAGCTCCTTACAACACGTGTGCCGCTGTTCGAAAAAATGGCACGCGACGGGATGATCAAGTTAAATGTTCTCAATGCCGAAAGATCCCCTATTGTTTTCGGCGAATCTCCGAGTGTGCTGGTTGCACCTTTTGCTGATCCTTCTACTCTATTTTTTGCGCTCTCGAATATTCCGCAAGAATACTTTGCCCATACTTTGTTTTTCATATCAGGGGCTCTAATCTTGGATCCTCTTGCCGCTGATTCTGTTTCTAGTGAGCTTTTCCCTGTCCTTGATCACGCTCTGTCACAAAAAGACGATAGTAAAGTAAGCGATACCGCAACGCTTGCTGCATCTGTACCTCCTACTTTCTTGACAGCATGTGTAGCGGGGTATTCTTTTTCTTTATTATCTCAACGGGCATGGCGTCACTTTTATGGTTCGATGTCAGACTACGCTCAACAGTATCTTGTGACGGCTTTTGCCTTTGAGCTTCTATTCCTTTTGGCTCTGGACGAAATGGATGAATTTCTTGCAAATTCTCCTGTTTCAGACGCAGCGACTTTTGAACAAGTTTGGTGCGAGATTGCGGAACGATACGCACTTCCCGGCACCGACGGTGTGTCCCCCGGGCTATTTCCAGTCCGTGATCTCTGGTTTATGGCACCGTCCTTGCTAAAAAGGCCGCTTACGGGCATTGTAAAGGCGCTTGCCCTCGTCACAGTATTGGGGACATTGCCTTTTGGAAGAAATCATATTCAGCTAGAAGGGTACTATGTAAGACTCC
>JAAZJV010000240.1 GCA_012800135.1 Clostridiaceae bacterium
AATTTCATGGAGCGGAAGGTCGATTCACGTACACCGGACGCTTCAACGGAGCTGATATCTACGTCGATTACGCGCATCACCCGTCGGCTGTCGAGGTGACCGTCGAGGCAATAAAAAATAAGCCGGCGAAACGCTTCTGGATTTGCTTTCAGCCCATGACTTACAGTCGAACACTCGGCTTCTTTAACGCCTTCGTAGAATCCTTGTACAAAATCCGACCCGTCTTGATCTCTGAGGTATTCGACAACCGCGAGAAGAATGCCACCATAAGCTCAAAAGACTTGTGCGATCGCATCAACGAACTAGGAGGCGATGCCCGCTATTTTGCGACCAATGAAGCTCTCGAAGTCTACCTTCGTCGCGTCATCGAGCCGGGTGATGTTGTCCTCATCATGGGCGGCGGCACTAATATCCTCGATGTCGGCGACCGCCTGACAGGACGAAGCGATCATATGAAACCTGTTCCCTAATGATCGAAGGTTACTCGAAAGCGAACTTCTTGATATTTGAATTGGATTAACAAATTTCTTTTTTACGTTTACGAGACTTTCGACAGCGTTCTCTTTTCCACGCAGATAATTGTGTTGTTATCTTTTTTGCGTGCGTGACCCTATAGTCAGAATACCCATGCCTATATCTAGTCATTCTCACCAAGAAACAGCTTGAAGAAAAAGTGAAAAGAAGCTATGCCTGTGTTAGAGTTTTACCCCTCTACACTGGAAAACGGTCTATCAACCACGGACGCTTCCATACGATTAACCGTTTTACCCCTCTACACTGTGAAACGGTAGCTCTTGCGATTGTAACGAGTTTTGTGCTGTACCTTTGTTTAGCCCTCTGCACTGGGAAGCGGCTTCGGAGTTGTTGCATACTGTTGATAGATTTCCTCAAAGTCGTCGCCTTCGATTTTCTCTTTCTCGAGCAGCACATTCGCCAGTTGATCCAACAATGTGCGATTGTCATTTAGCACATCGAGCGTTTCTTTATAGGCTTTTTCGAGAATCATGGAGACTTCTTCATCGATGGCCGACTGCATTGCGTCACTGTGATTTTGAACATGGCCGTAGTCGCGACCGACAAAGATTTCTTTGTCATCCGTGCTCACGAAATTGCCGAGTCGTTCGCTCATACCGTACTTGGTCACCATGTCGCGCGCGACTTTGTTGCATTCCTTGAGATCGGCGCTCGCACCTGTGCTGATTTCATTGAAAATCACCTGCTCTGCGGCGCGTCCGCCCAACGCCACCATGATCTCCGTCTCAAGCTGGGATTTGGTCTTGAAGTACATGTCCTCGTTCGGCTTAAACGCTGTGTAACCGCCAGCGCCGCCCGCAGGAATGATCGAGACACGCTCGACGCGGTCAGTGTCTGATTTTTCTCTCAAGACAATCGCATGACCCGACTCATGATAAGCCGTAAGTTCGCGCTCTTTTTTGTTGATGACGCGGCTCTTTTTCTCAGGACCGATCGTTACCTTAAACACCGCCTCTGAAATATCGGAGTAATGTATTTTATTATCGTTTCTTCTGGCGGCAAGCAACGCCGCTTCGTTGAGAAGGTTTTCAAGATCAGCACCGGTGAAACCGGGCGTGATTTTCGCAATCTCACCGAGATCGACGTCGTCGGCCAGCGGTTTATTGCGTGCATGGACTTCGAGGATTTCTTTTCTGCCTTTAATATCCGGCCGCATCACGAAAACGCGACGGTCAAAGCGTCCCGGGCGCAATAACGCGCCGTCAAGAATGTCAGGGCGGTTTGTCGCCGCCAAAACGATCACGCCTTCATTTGGTCCAAAGCCGTCCATCTCCACTAGCAACTGATTCAGCGTCTGTTCACGCTCATCGTGACCGCCGCCGAGACCTGCGCCGCGATGGCGACCGACCGCATCGATTTCATCGATAAAAACAATGCACGGCGCCTTTTTTTTCGCATTTTGAAAGAGACTGCGCACGCGTGACGCGCCGACACCGACAAACATCTCAACGAAATCTGATCCACTGATGGAAAAGAACGGGACTTTCGCTTCACCGGCAACGGCTCTGGCAAGGAGTGTCTTCCCTGTTCCCGGAGGGCCGACAAGCAGAATACCTGTCGGAATCTTAGCACCAAGATCCTGATATTTTTTCGGATTTTTCAAGAAGTCGACGACTTCCTGAAGTTCTTCTTTTTCCTCTTCGGCACCGGCAACATCGTCAAACGTAACCTTATTTTTCTCCGGATCGGCAAGTTGTGCACGACTCTTGCCAAATGACATCGCTGTACGTCCGTCACTGTCTCGCCTTGAATATGAGATGAATACGAAGGCACCTAGGGAAACCATCATCAAAAGAAGGATGATTCCGTTCAGAATACTGCCTATATCGGTCGGCCTGTGATAATCAAAAGACTTGATTTCACCATTCCTTTGTGCTGTCCGAAGCATCTCAAGATAATCAGGTATGGCGTCGACGGGAATCTCTTTTTTTATCTGATAGGCGATCCCGCTTTTTACAGCGCGATCAGTCATTTCCAGCACTAAACTGGAGCCATCCATCGTGACTGATTGAACATCTCCGCTTTGGATTAACTGTTCAACTTCGTAAAGTGACGTTTGTTTCTGACGGTCACCGCGCGACATAAAAAAGGTGACTGCCAAAATGACGAGCATCATGACGATGTAGAACGAAAATCCGCCAAATCGACGTGGTTTTTGGGTATTCATTAGATGTTTATTATTCCTTGTTGTTTCTATTATGTATTATCGATCATACGTCTTCATCGCTAAGTACGACAACCTCAGGGTAATTACGATAATATCCATCAAGATCCAGACCGTAACCGACAATAAACTCATCGGGAATGGTTATGCCTATGTAGTCTATGTCGACATCGACCTTACGTCGAGAGGGCTTGTCGAATGCGGTAGCAAATCGGATGCTTTTTGGACCGCGCGTTGACAACAATGCTTTAAGATGTTGCAACGTCAAACCGGAATCAACAATATCTTCGACGATCAGGACATGCTCACCGGCGATGCTGTAGTCAAGGTCTTTATTGATCCTAACGACACCCGTGCTTTTCTCGCCTACATAGCTTGACACCGACATGAAATCAATCCTACAAGGAACATGAATATGGCGCACGAGATCCGCTAGAAATACGAAGGATCCTTTAAGTACGCCGATGAGAAACAGATCTTTCCCCTGATAATCGCGTGTGATCTCGGCACCCAGCCGTTCTACCATTTGTTGAATCTTATCCTCGGAAACAAGAACATGGTCAATTTTTTTCTCTATCATGAAAAACATTAAGTAAAGCCTAAAAGCCTTACTTCTCCTCCTTCCGGCGCCATTTTATCTGCAACACATACGTATTCTACCATAGCCGTTTTACATCTTAAAATGAATATATAATTCTCTTAGTTACTTAGGTGACGCCTATTCTTTGTGAAGAAGAAAAAGTCGTCCGTTTTTTGCATAAGCTGTCCATCCGCCGGGAAGATCAAGTGCGCCTCCCGTTATCTCTCCCGTATCAACGCGACAAATCAGATCGAGGATTGACACGGAGTGTTGAGCGCCGAATGTCACATCGTCCTTCGCCAGTATGCTTGTCGTGTAAAACTCATGGCTACCTTCTCCATATGCAATATCTTGACTTTCATCGCTTTCGATCTCTTCTTCAAAAAAGAGCCTGAGCACACGAAGCGCAAGCCCCCTTGGCAGTGCACACACTGCAGAGATCGAAAGACTCTGATCCGGAAGTTGTGCTTCGATGAACGCTTTTTTAGCAAATATCGAAAGCGCCTCCTCATCTCCTGCCGCAAGGTCGCCTAATGTGGCAAGTCGCGGCACCGGGTCATAACCGAGAACATCGCGCCAAGCAGGTATTAATATTTGACGAATGCGGTTTCGAAGATAATCTGATGACACGTTCGTCGCGTCTTCACGCCAGATGACACCAAGTTCCTTCGCCGACTCGATCAGTTCCTCGAGACGCACATTCAGAAACGGGCGCACAAAATAGCCATCACGCGGCCGGATACCGATAAGTCCGGCGATGCCCGAACCGCGACCGATATGCATCAGGATGCTCTCCGCGCGATCGTCCATGTGGTGACCAAGCGCAACATCAAATGTCGTCATCTCGTCCGTCGGCGCGCCATCTCTATTCAAGTCATTCACATCGTCATCTGAAGTCTTGGCGGACGGGCACGCATCGTAATTCGTGTCTTTCAAATCCTCGTCCAATATCATGCCGGATTGACACGTATCGTCATGCTTGTCATTGGAGAGCGAAAGCGGATCTTTTTCGAAATAATGGCGTCCGATCTCTATGAGAGCGGCGCGGCGCACAGCGCGTCCCGTCTCTTCAACACCTCTTCTTGTTTCACGCGCGATATCCTCTATCGGCGCAGTCACCGACTCAAACGGGATCAACCATTCTTGACAGCATGCTTGAACGAATGATTCATCTAGATCCGCCTCTTCTCCGCGGATCATATGGTTAACGTGACAAACAACGATAGGAAAATCGATTTGCTCGGAATACCAGTGAAGAAATTCAAGGAGCATCATCGAGTCGACACCGCCCGAAACGCCGGCAACAACCGGACGTCCCGGTTCAATCAACTGATGTGCGACACAAAATTGCGCGACTTTCGAAAAAAGACGGTATGTTCGACGAGGCAGACGCATCATAAAGAGGAGGGCGGGTCGGGCATACCTCGATAGCCCGGCTCCGTAAACGTCATCGAAGACGGGTTCCATTCCAGTTCTACCGTCGTCTTTTCGCCTTGCCGGTTTTTTTCCACGATCAATTCAATGATGCCTGCGCTGCCCGATCCGGAATCATCCGGATCGTTTGCTTTGGGATCGTGCAAAAACATTACGACGTCCGCGTCCTGCTCGATCGCACCGGATTCACGTAAATCTGCCAAACGCGGACGACGGAAACCTTTCTCGACATCCCGGCTTAGCTGGGAAAGCGCCAGTACGGGAACGTCAAGATCACGTGCCATTACTTTAAGTAAACGTGAAATCTCAGCGATCTGCTGCTGACGGTTCTCAGCACGTGAATGACGACTTGCACTGCCCATAAGTTGTAAGTAATCGACGATCACCAAATCCAATTGCCTCTTCTGCAATTGAAGCTGACGACAGCGCGCATGAATTTCGACGACATTGATCGCAGAATGGTCATCGATGTAAATCGGCATGTCATAGAACGCGCCGATGCCCTCACTTATGAGATCCCACTTCGTTTTATCGGCTGGTCCTAATAATTCGAGATCCTGAAAGGTAAGCGATGTCCGCGCCGAAAGAAAACGCTTCGCTACTTCTTCTTTGCCCATTTCGAGCGAAAATACAGCAACGACCGCGCGGTAGTATTGGGCAATGTTATAAGCTATGTTAAGTGAAAAAGCAGATTTGCCGACACCGGGACGTGAAGCCAGAACGTAGAGCGAACCTTTACGAAGTCCTGTAAGCACACGATCCAAACCCGGGTAGCCCGTGCGAAGAAGGGACGGACGTTCGCCGCTTGCGATGTGGTAAAGCTTATTGACGTATTCACTTAATACTTCACCAACCGGTGTCAGCGCAGTGCGTTCATCCGTGCCCCGGATATCCATCACACGCCGCGCTGCGAGCTCAATCAGTTTCTCCGACTCAAGATCAGACGAGAAACATTGTCCGATGACTTCGTCAAGAGCCAAGATAAGACGCCGCTTGACGGCATAGTCATGAACTAGATCAATGTAATGTTGGTAATTGCTCGCAAAAGGCAACATTCCCGGAAGCGAGGAGACGTACTCGCGTCCACCCGCGCGACCGATGTTGCCGTTGAGCACTAATTGGTTTGTGACTGTAAGAATATCACACGGCTTTTGTTCAATATTGAGTGTGGCGATCGCATCGAAAATGAGCTGATGTTTCGGATCGTAAAAATCATCACTATGAAGCGAAGCGAGCATCATGGCGCGCGACTCAATCCTGAGCATGGCGCCGCCCAGTACCGATTGCTCTGCAAGGTAATTATGGGGAAATGCTTTCCCCCTCAGGCGATCAGAAAGCCCGGCGGACGAATATCCGCTGCCCGCATCATAGTCCGCGTCCGCCATCAGACGTTGGCTTTCACATCAAGTGCAAAACGGCAAGACACCTCCGGATGCAATTTCAGCATCACCTGATGTGTGCCGACCGTCTTGATGGCTTCATCAACTTGGATGTTGCGCTTATCGACTTCAAATCCTTTTTCTTTAAGAAGATCGGCGATGTTTTGTGTTGTCACCGTACCGTAAAGACGCCCCGCAGTCCCCGCATTGGCTGCATAAACAAGTTGCGTTCCTTCTAAGGCTTCAGCCGTTTCACGAGCAATTTTAAGCTGGCGCTCGGCTTCTTCTTGTTTTTGCTTGCGGCGCATAGCGATCTCGTTCATGTTAGCTTTAGTGACTTCACAGGCCAGACCGCGACGAAAGAGATAGTTGCGGGCATATCCCGGCTTGACATCGACGACGTCGCCTGCTTGACCCAGTCCTTTAACGCCTTCCGTTAGCAATACTTTCATCGTGTATCTCCCGTCTTTAGCTCATACGTGATTTAAGTGACCATCATTCTACCATAGATAAAACAGGCCGCTTTCACAAAACGAATCGTCTTTTACTCTGAAGTATAGGGCATCAGCGCGACGTGACGAGCACGGCGAATCGCGCGCGTCAGAGCGCGCTGATGTTTCGCGCAAGTACCGGTCATGCGGCGAGGCAATATTTTGTAATTCTCGGCGACGTAGCGTTGAAGGACGTTGACATCCTTGTAATCAATGTGATCTGTATGATCTGCGCAAAAAACACAATACTTTTTGCGGCTGAAGCGCTGTTTTTGAAATCCGCCTCGTTTTTTTCCATTAGACATAACATTAAACTCCTTAACTTAGGTAGGAAATATTAGAAATCAAATGGCAGTGATGTATCATCAAGATCTACTTCAGGTAGAAAATCACTGCTGCCACTGTCAATCATTCTGGCGCCCTGTTGTGAAGATGACGCGTAATCATCTCTATCGTCACTCTGTCTTGACGTGCGTCTCGATTCACAGAACTCCACTTCGTTGACAATAACCTCGGTTGTATAACGACGTTGTCCGCTCTGATCCTCCCAGCTTCTGGGACGAATCGCACCTGACACCAGTATACGGTCACCTTTCTCGAAATAACGGTTCACAAATTCCGCCTGCTGGCGCCATGCCACACAGGGAATGAAATCGGCTTCATTCTTCCAGTTGCCGCCTTCATCTCTGCTCCGTCGATCACAAGCGACCGTAAAATTGCAAACAGAAATACCGCCTTGCGTCGTTCGAATCTCCGGATCGCGGGCAAGTCTTCCCATCAAAATAGCTTTATTCATGCTGCTGTCCTTTCTCCATGCGCGCTTTGCCGGAATCCCAATGACCGGCGTACTGCGCTGATTCAGTTTTCAGGGTCGCTCTAAACCGCTCTCTCGTCGGCTTAAGAAGACACGTTATCGTTGACGGCCTATTTAACCTGTTCCTCGTCATCAGAGGAAACCTCATCGGGTTCTTCGACTTCTTCAGCTGCTTCAGCTGCTTCGGCAGGCATATCTTCCGTGTTAGCGGACGTATCGACCGCTACCGCCTCTTCCGCTGACTCCGGTACACTATCGGTCTCAGATTCTTCTGGCACCGGAGCGTCTCCCTCGGCCGCTTCTTCAGATGCTACGGCTGCCTCAGCAACGGCTTCCTGCTCCTTGGCTTTTTCTCGCTCTCGTTCCGCTTCTTCGTCTGCAATCGTACGGCGACCGGACGGCATGAAAGATCCTTCTGCAAGCACGATAAGATAGCGCATCACCGCATCATTGATGCGGAGCAAACGCTCCAACTCGCTGGCGTGTTCCGGATTCATGTTGAAATGGACAATGACATAGTAGCCTTCGCGTACATCTTGGATTTCATACGCCAGCCTGCGTCGACCCCACTCAACAATATCCGTAATCTCATCCGCGACAGATTCTACGAGTTCTTGAACACGCTGCATCTGCGCTTTCAACTGATCCGCCCTGAGCGTTCCGTTCAGGACATAAAGCAATTCATATTTTTTGGTCATGGGTAATTTTACCTCCTCCCGGACTCAATGGCTCTGTTTTCT
>JAAZJV010000241.1 GCA_012800135.1 Clostridiaceae bacterium
CTCTCTTTCCTGCCTTAATCAAACTTTCAAAGCCGGACGGTTTGATCGTTTTGGAAAGCAGCCGAAATAAAGAGTCTCCATCGTTTGACAGTACTGGTGTGTCGTGCTTTGAACGTTGTACATACGGTCTTACCGTGCTATCCTTTTATCATCCTGAAAAAGGATCGGAATAGACGACAGAAAGCGAAAGGTGATGAAGATGGATGCCAAACGTACGGTAGTATTTGGAGGAACGTTCGATCCATTTACGTTGGGTCATCTTCGCATCGTAGAGCAGACGCTTTCTTTTGCCGATGAGGTCGTCGTCGCCGTTTGCGAGAATAGTCAAAAGATCCCGACGTTATCTGCTGATGCACGTGTTGAGTTGATCCGGCGAGTGGTAGCACCATTGTTGTCTGTTCGTGTCGAAAAATGTATCGGATTATTGACCGCTTTTTGTAAAAAGGAATCGATTCTTGTCGCAGTGCGCGGGATTCGCAGTGCGGCGCATTTCGAAGAAGAGCAGGTCATGGCAGAAATTAATCGCCGCCTTTATCCTGAATTGGTGACCGTTATGATTCCAACCTCGCCGGAGTTGTCTCATATATCCTCGTCTGCCGTGCGCGAAATTGCACGATATGGCGGCGATTTGCGTGGTTGGGTGCCGGATGTGATTTTGGAAGACATTGCGAAAGCTTATCGCGTCTGATGTTGTTTGATTATTTGTGTAGTTGATATCGCCGTTTATCTCAGCTGCCGACGAAGAGAATATCGCGCTTTGAGCCTTTATATAACTTGAAACGTCTGAGCATATCTCAATGATGCGTCATCATGCACGCCATGAGGTCTATACGACTCTTGCAAAGCGCGTGTTGGCCGCGTAGAATCGATAAAATAAGGTAACAAAGGTAAAATCCTTGTAGGATGATGTACAATATAGGCATTCCGGCGTGAGCGCTTTGTGCTTCTATACAGGAAAGGTGTGTAAGTAACGCATTTCTATGTCCCGAGATCAGGTTGCCGGAGAGGAGAAAAGATATGAGTGAAGATAATATTCGCCGTCGCGGCCAAGGAGATAGACCTCCCCAAGAACCCATGCGTGATAACCGTCCACTGCCTGGTGAACAGGATCGTGATCGAAGTGTCGAGACACTTTTGGATCGATTGGAATCATCGCTGATTGACGCTAAAGGTGTCCCTTTTTCCGAAAAATGTATGGTGGATCGTGAGGAAATGCTTTTCTTTGTCCGCATGATTCGTGAAGGTTTGCCGGAGGAGCTGGATCGCGCGCGTTGGATTTTGCAGCAAAACCGACAGTTGATTAACCAGGCACGCCGTGAAGCGGATACGATCATGCGAGATGCCGAAGTACAAATGGCGCGCATGATTGATGAGCATGAAATCACTCAGCAGGCGAAAAACGGCGCCGCCGTGATGATCGACGATGCCACCCGACAAAGTAACGAGATTCGCGCGGGTGCTATTCAGTACACAAAAGAAATGCTGACCAATCTCGAAAATCACCTCACCGATATTCTCGTCAACATCACGCGCAATAAAAAAGAGCTTGAGTAATGCAGGTATCGTTATTCGGCTTGTTAGACGGGCGTTGAGAAAGTAGTAAGGTTATGCGAAAAAAATCGATCCTCGTTATTTTCGGCGGGATGTCCGGTGAACACGATATCTCTTTAGCGTCGGCTTCGTTTATTTCCAATGCCTTATCGCATTGTAGAGATTACCGAACACTTACCGTCGGTATCACAAAAGAAGGGGACTGGTATCTCTACACCGGTCCTTATTCACGAATGCGAAACCGCGAATGGCTCGACGATGCTTATACCAAACGTGCCACGTTATCACTCGACGTAAAGGAGCCGGCGCTTATTGTTTTCCAAGATGAGGGTCGTTACGAAACGATACCGATAGATTGCGTCTTTCCTGTCATGCACGGTCGTTTCGGTGAAGACGGTACGATACAAGGACTTTTGGAAATGGCGCATGTTCCCTTTGTAGGGTGCGGTGTGGCGGCAAGTGCGCTTGCGATGGATAAAGTATTGGCCTGCGCATTGTTTGAACAACAGGGCATACCACATACACCATGGCATCATATTGACGAGACGTCATGGCATCACGACAAGGCAGCATATGTTGATTTTTTAGTGCAGACGCTAGAATATCCGATCTTCGTAAAGCCTTCTCGTGGCGGATCATCTCTTGGTATTACCAAAGTTCTTTCAAAAGAAACGCTTGAAGCTGCTGTAGATGAAGCGTTTCTTTTTGATCGCCGTGTACTGGTTGAACAGGGTGTTGTTGGACGTGAGGTTGAGATTGGCGGACTTGGAGGGTATAACGATCCTGAATTATCACCGATTGGCGAGATTGTACCTGACCGCGCATTCTATGACTACAACTCTAAATATGAGGAGGACTCATCTTCCGAACTGATTATTCCTGCAGACCTTGACGACTCAATCGTCTCCGAGATTCAATCGATCGCACGAAAGGCATGGTGCGCGCTTGACTTGTACGGGTTAGCGCGTATTGATTTTTTTGTAACGAATGAAGGCGTTGTTCTCCTTAACGAAATCAACACGATGCCCGGGTTTGTCAGCATCAGTATGTATCCGCGCATGTTTCGACACGCCGGTTATACTGACGAAGATTTGGTACGCCGTCTTGTTGAGCTTGCCTTCGAAAGAGAGGATCGCTCCTGTTAAGGGCTAATGCTTTTTTGTGGTATTTTAATAAAAATTGATCCTTAAATAAACGAGGTGTAGTATGCGCATATCTCTTGTTCTCGCTTTAACCGCTGAAATGCTTTTTCCGGTGTCTGCCGCGCTGGTCATCGTCTTACTGATCGTTCTTTTGGCAGCGTATCTGTCCGGCAGACGAAACCTTCGAAAAACGAGCGAGACGCTCGATCATTTGGTCTCGCAACTGGAAGGCGCCGAGCTTTTAGAAGATGAGCTTCCTGCCGATGGTTTGGAGCGCGTCTTTGAAGATGCCCCGACGGAAGGACTCAAAACGTTTTCGAAGGAAATGGCGGTGACAAGCCGCTCCCTTTACGCAGGTGTGTGGTTGCCGGATCCCGTGCCGAAATTGGTGGCGGTTGACCGTTGTTTTGATATTCCTGCTGCTTTAAACCGAATTCGCTTTGCCGGCTGGCTGTGTCTTGCGATCGGCCTTGTTTCGGGCACGGTCATTACAGCCGTGATGCTATGGTTCCAGTTTGGCAATGCGACGTTGATCGCTGCGCTGCCTCCGGTCGTGGTAGGCATTGTGCTGGCGCTATTTTTCTCAAAATATTGGAAGAACGCTATGGCCGCAAAGTATGAAGCACTGATCGAACGGGCTTCTTCCGAGATTACAAGCTTTGCTCCCGTGTTTCAAGAACGCAATGGGTTGGCGGCCATGATCAGTGAAGTGATGCGCTATGGCGAATTGATGCGCCGAGAAGTGCAGACGTTCGGCGAACTTGCCGACAAATTGGCCGAAGGCGATTTTGCAGACGGTATCCGAAAGAGTGTGCGCGAAGTGATGATGAACGAAGTTGTTCCGCCGCTTCACAGTGCCATTGAAGACATGCAGTCGCTTGCTGTTTCTCTTTCGGAGAAGCAGGATCGCGGTATGGAGATGCTTGCCCGCTCATTTGCCGACGAGGTGTCCGAAGCTTTGTCTAATCACATGCGGCAACTGAACGATGAGCTTCAAGGTATCCAAACGATTGTCAAACAGACGTCGTCGCTTGTTGACGAAAGTATACGCTCACTTGATGAATCAGTTGACAGAAATGAAGCAATTAATAACGACGTGCGTGAAGCCGTCCGCGTTATGGCACTTGCCAAGAACGATATTGCCGATGAGATGGTTTCTTTGAGCGACAACCTCAAGATCATCGGTGCGAGCACTGACCGCATGACGGCGCTCTATGCTGGAGAAGAGACTGATCTTGCGAAACATATTCACCATATGGCCGAGCAACTCCGCCTCTACACGGAGACACTGGACAAAGGTATCACTGAAAATGCACGCGTGTTCAGTGCCAGTTGCGACTTCTCATCGACGCAAACGCGTGACGCAGCCGTAATCCAAGAAGAGCTCTCTTCACAAATCAAAGTGCTAGAAAAATTAAGCGCTGCGATCGAATCGAATACGACGAATTTCACTCAAGAGTCATCCGATTACGTCGTCAAAACATTAGAGCAGTTTGATTCGAGTTTAGCGGAAGTCGTTGAACGCTTGACGTTTACCGCCGCTGAGATAAGAGATGCCGTTGATGCATTGCCTCCTGCTATTCGCCGTGTCACCGGCGGACGAGACAGCGGTTGACGTTCGGCATTAAGCGACAAATCACTTTTGCTGTGATGAGCAAGGGTACTTGTCATAGATGAAAAGGATGAATTAAAGATACTCACAGCTTGAAGGCGCACGTGAGAAGTGCGTGTTTGACTGCAATGAACACAAGACGAGAGACTTAGCCTGATGGCAGATGAAATCGAAAAAAAAGTGAACCGAGATGGCGCAAGGATTCGACCGCTAAAACTGACATTTCCTACCGATGCCGGTAAGCCGACCATCGAGGAAATAATTGATGCGCCTGGTGATTTACCTGAAGAGACCTTATCGTCTAAGGAAATTACTTCGCCATCTTTATCTGAAGAAGCTATCCCGTCCTCTCCATCGCAGGAAGTTCTCCTGTCCTCGTTACCTCCCAAAATTTTTCCGTCCTCTATTACGTCGGAATTTTTTCCGGATTCTTCATCGCCGGAAGTTCCTTCACCATCATTTTCGCCGGAAATTCTTTCATCCTCTATTTCGCCCGAAATTCTTTC
>JAAZJV010000242.1 GCA_012800135.1 Clostridiaceae bacterium
CGTCCTTCGAACAGGTGTTTCGTGAAGAAACAGCCGACATCATGACAGATATTCTCGTTGAAACCCTCGAGAACGCCTCTTGGATCGCCCCTTATGCTCGCTTAGATACGCAAAAGGCCGCGGGAAAGACGGGAACAAGTGACGAAAGAAACGACCGACTCTTTGCAGGATACACGCCCTACTACACCGCGGCAGTTTGGTACGGATACGATAATGCACACGGGCGGTGGACCGATATCCCGGAAGAGGATACTAAAATGCCCATTGTCATTTGGAAGGATGTCATGGCTCAAATTCATGAAACGTTGCCGACGATGTCGTTTGATATGTCTCCTAACATTGTCAGACAGACAATCTGTTCTCAATCCGGCTTAATCGCATCACAATGGTGTCCAAAAAAGTATTCGGAACTTTTTGATATGACGAATCAATCTGTACCCAAAATTGTCTGTCCGCTGCACGCGGCTCCGCGCGAAACAGAGCCTCCGGAGCCGTCAATTGAGCCTGAACCCATACCTACATCGCCGGAAGAGCCGGATATTGTGGAACCTCAGCCACCGGATCACCCTCCTTCAGAGCCTGCACCAGGCGAATCAGATTAATAGACAGTTCACGATTACACTTCGCCATGTGCGGCTCTCAAGACCCAGACAACTTAAATGCTGCATCCGGTGAATCAAATTAATAAATAGACAACACACAGTTTACGTATAGCTCTGTTCGCGTCTTGAGGCCATTCGCTCACTCAGTGACTGCACCCTGTGAACATCTGGCGAATGAAGGTTAAAAGAATGACTAATAAGATAAATATGAATTTAGGTGCGTTACGATTCTACGACTCTAACGGACTTCTAATAGACCTTATAATAGACAAGGAGATATAAAATGCCCACAAACGAACATGTTAAACGTTGCCGGCAGGCAGCACTTTGGATCAAAGAACAGCTGACTCCAGAATGGACGCCAACTGTCGGCATCATCCTCGGATCTGCTATGGGCGCCATCGCAGAACGGATGGACGTCCGCCAAACTCTGAGTTATGGGGACATTCCCGGCTTCCTCGTGACCACAAATGCTTCCCATGCCGGCAAAATGTATTTCGGCGTTCTTGGCGGCAAAAAAACCTGCATTTTGTCAGGGCGTTTCCATCATTACGAAGGATACTCATATGAAGAGCTTTCCATTCCGGTTCGCGTCCTATCATTGATCGGTGTCAAAACTCTGATCGTTACTAACGCGGCAGGCGGCGTCAATGCGGACTACCGTGTAGGCGATATTATGGTCATCTCTGATCACATTAAGCTGATGGGGGATAGCCCCATGCAGGGACCTAACGCCGAACTCTTCGGCCCGCGTTTTTTTGACATTTCAAATCTGTACACACCTTCTTTACGCGAGCTCGCACACCGCGCCGCGGCATCTCTCAACCCGCCTGTCGTCCTTAAGGAAGGCGTATATTTTTTTATGACAGGTCCTCAGTTCGAGACTCCTGCAGAAATTCGCGCAATTCGTGTGCTAGGCGGAGATGCTGTTGGAATGTCCACCGTAACTGAAACATTAACGGCCGCGCATGCAAGCATGGATGTGCTTGGATTCTCCCTCATTACAAATATGGCTGCCGGCATGCTCGATCAACCGCTTTCGGATGAGGAAGTTGGCATCGCCGCCCGTGCAGCTTCCGGCACAATGGGCGCACTTATTGAGAAGGTGCTGGAAGACTTGTAGCATACAAAGATCTGGAGAGTCCGACCTCGCAAAAAATCACTGTCAAGCACAATTCTCGGCCACACGCACAGAATTTGAGCCAGGCGTTACTCAGAAATCACCGTCACACACATTGACCGGCAGATCCTTGAGCAGCCTAATCGTTCAGAAAGGAAACAAGCTATGATTTTTCACGATATCACTACCCTCGACACAGAAGGGAATACTCGCAAACATCAGACGGTCATCACGGATGGCGCTTTCATCCGCTTGATCGCCCCTTGCAAGGGCACGATTGATGAAGCTCGCCAATCGGGAGACGATGTCTATGATGGCACAGGGAAACTGCTGATTCCAGGTTTTTTCAACAATCACTCACATGTTCCGATGACGCTGACTCGCGGCTACGGAGAAGGCCTATTGTTAAATGCTTGGCTTTACGATCGGATATTCCCCTTCGAGGCGCTTCTAACAGAGGAAGATGTGTACTGGGGGGCACTTCTCGGCATTGCTGAAATGCTACGCGGCGGCACAGTATCCTTTACCGATATGTACATGCGCCTCGGCGGTATTTCACGAGCGGTCATTGAATCCGGTATCAAGGCAAACATTTCCAACGGACTCAATGGCGACGATTCAACCATTTTGAAGGAAACGGCATGGTACCGTGAGACCGAAGCGGTCATCGATGACGCCGCAGTTTCGGATGGACGTTTGATCGCCGACGCCTCACTGCATGCCCAGTACACGAGCACACCACATGTCGTCGAGCAACTCGTTCGTTATGCCAAAGACCGTCAGCTCAACATGCACGTCCATCTGTCCGAAACAGAGGGAGAACATCGTTCTTGCAAAGAAAAGTACGGCAAAACACCAACTCGCTATTTTTATGATCTTGGACTTTTTGATGTCCCGACAACTGCCGCGCACGCAATTTTCATCGAAGACGAGGATTATCCGCTATTAATCGAAAAGGGTGTGACGCTAACCCATATGCCGTCATGCAACCTCAAAATTGGCAGCGGCATTGCAGACATTAAGAAATGGCACGATCACGGCATCAATGTCACCATTGGAACGGACGGCGCAGGAAGCAACAACAATTTGGACATGATAGAGGAAGTGACTTGGGCTTCCTATCTTGCAAATGGCATTCACCTCAATCCTGTCACATTTACCAATGGTGAACTTCTGACCTTCGCAACCAGAAATGGTGCATTAGCTCAGGGCAGACATGATACAGGCTTGCTCAAAGAGGGTTGTCGCGCCGATCTTGCCGTTGTTGATATGAACGCGCTACATTTCCAGCCGCACTATGATCTGGGCACAAGTCTTTTCACCTCTGCAAACGCAAGTGATGTATGCCTCACTATGGTCGACGGCAAGGTTTTATACCAAGATGGCAATTTCACTACCATCGACATCGAAAAAGTTATCGCTAATGCAACGCGTTGCCGTGACGAGAAGCTAGCGGCACTAGGAAACGCATAAGCCATTAGTGAACGCGCTGTAGACAATCGAAGACAGATCATAGTCAATATAATCCGCATGTCGTTATGTCGTTCGTCGTTGCCGGCAGGCTACCTTTTTAACCGTTGAATTGTTCGTTTACTTATCGCGCTAATCGTACACAGCTACCGTGCTTTTTGCAGCAATATTTGCCTTGATCTTGATATTTCTTTGAACATGAAGAAAAACGATATCAGACATACAATCAGCTAAAATGATCACTGTAGAAAAAAGTTGACAGGGATCCGCAGTTCGGATCCCTGTCAGAGGAGACGTATGAAGAGGTGTTGTAGCTCTTTGCTACAGCTATAAGATAACGCTCTGATGTAAAATAGAAACAGTATGAGTTTGAACAATTATGACATTCGCGTGATTTCTCGCCACAAAATGCGGCGATCATCCAGCACTCCCCCCTATACCTTTCACCACTTTGCCATTTTCACCATTCCCGTCCTGATCCTGACGTTGAGCATGTTACTTGTGACAACCAGCTGTCAAAGACTCACACAGTTGATATGTGTGCCAGACACATCAATCTCCCCACTCACAGCTCCGGCAAAGCCTCGCACCGAAGATTCGCCTCTCCGGCTCAACGCTGACGCACCGATCTCACATGAAGATGCAGCAGCATTCGCAACAAATCTTGATGAACCATTGGAACAATATGATGTGCTAAGACCCGGCGGACCTGCAGATATTAACAGCATGCAACGAACAACCGTCATACGCGTTGTCGATGGGGACACTTTAGTGGTGATCTTTGAGGATAAACCTACGCGCCTGCGTCTAATCGGCATTGACGCACCAGAATCCTACACTCACCACGACAAAACCCAGAGAACGCACATAGGCGAATCTGTTTCGCGCATTGTGCAAGCTTGGCTTACAGGCAAAACCATTTATCTGGAATACGACGCCGAACAAGAAGATCTATACGGCCGCCAGCTTGCTTACGCCTGGATCGACAGTCATCACATGATTAACGAAATCCTTGTTCGCGAAGGATTAGTCGACGTAAAGCATTACGAACCGAACGTGCGTTACGACGATTACTTCGCTATGCTCGAACGCCTCGCAAAAAAAGAACAGCGC
>JAAZJV010000243.1 GCA_012800135.1 Clostridiaceae bacterium
ACATATGGCGACGAACGATGACATCAGCCTATTGATGGAAGATTATGAAGATCAGATGAAAAAGACGATAGAGGCGTTGGAAGCCGATTTACGTACGGTGCGTGCCGGCAGGGCAAATCCTCACGTCTTAGATCCCGTTTCGGTATCCTATTACGGTGTGCCAACACCGATCAAGCAAATTGCGAATGTGCAAATACCTGAAGCGAAACTACTTGTCATCACGCCGTGGGATACATCGATGCTCAAAGAAATCGAACGCGCATTGCAAGCCTCAGACATTGGGATCAATCCCGTCAATGACGGCCGCTGCATTCGCTTGGTTTTTCCTGCCTTGACAGAAGAACGTCGCCGCGAGTTGACGCGCGATGTCTCAAAAAAAGGAGAGAACGCGAAAGTCGCCATTCGACATATCCGTCGTGATGCAAACGATCAGTTCAAGACTATGGGAAAAGACAAGTTGATTCCTGAGGATTTATCCTTCAAGCTTTGTGACGATGTACAGGAGTTGACTGATCAATACATCGCCAATGTTGATTCCACGGTTGATAAGAAAAGCCGGGAGCTGATGGAGATCTAACGGTTCCGTGGATAAGGACAGTCTGAAGACAACGGACAATAAACTGCGGCACTTAGCCGTTATCATGGACGGCAATCGCAGATGGGCCAAGCGTCAAGGCAGACGTGCTGAATTCGGACATCGAACAGGTGCTGAGAATGTACATAGGCTATCGAGTCTTTGCATTCAGCGTGACATTGCTTTTCTGACACTCTATGCCTTTTCGACAGAGAATTGGAAGCGCTCGGAACGTGAAGTGCGCGGTCTGATGCGTTTACTTGTCCTGTACTTCAATAAATACGCGGACGAATTGCGCCAAGAAGGCGTTCGTCTCCGGTTTATGGGAGATCGTCAAGGTTTGCCGCCGCTTTTAACGCAGACGATGGATGAGGCTGAAACGACATCTGCGGATCGAAATCGCTTGCAGCTGATCATCGCATTCAATTATGGAGGACGGCGCGAAATCGTCACCGCAGCACGCTCAGCTATGAAAGAAGCCATTGAGCGAGGGGTGGACCTTCAGTCGATTGATGAGGATCGTTTTTCGTCCTATCTTTATCTGCCTGATGTTCCGGATCCTGATCTAATTATTCGAACAGGCGGTGATATGCGTCTTTCCAATTTTTTACTATGGCAAACAGCTTATGCTGAACTATATTTTGATGACACACTCTGGCCTGATTTTGGAGAAAAAGAGCTTGATACAGCGATTGAAGATTTCATGAGCCGTAAACGACGTTACGGTAGCTCATAGTCCATCTATGAGCTCTTGCTCATTTGTAGACTATAGGTCAGGTCAGAACATAATAAATATATGGAATGAGGTGAGCGCCCATGGTTAGAGATCCATCTTCGGTGCGCAAGAAGAGAATACGTAAATCAACAGGAAAAGAACAAAGTGAGCTAATGACACGAGTGAGAACAGGTGCCATCGAGGGCATCGTGCTCATCGTTTTTATTCTTCCCGGACTCTGGGTGACTTTTTTTCCTGTCATCCTGTTTACTTTCATCACGTTCATGATGACCATCGAACATGTGAAGGCTGTCAATCTGCGCATGCCCGGGATTAAAGTCATCCCGACAGCGCTTTTAACGGTTTTTGTAGGTCTTACGGCATATCTTGGAATATTAAAAGATAGTTTCGTTCGCGGGCTTCCATTGGAGCTCGTAAAGTCGGTCGATACGACGCTCATGCTTCGAAGTCTTGGAGTCTATGCGTTGTTCCTTATCGTATTGCTTCCTCTCTTCGGGTTGCCGAGGCTTTGGAAACGCGGCTCAGAAGAATTACCGATTGTGATCGCCAATATATGGATTATTTTCTCGTGTTCGTTGCCATTAGCGTCGACGATTGCACTCCTATATGGCTACCCGATCGGCTGGCGCTATTTTGTGCTGGCGATCATCACCACGATCTTATCGGACAGCGCGGCATACTTTGTCGGTAAGGCATGGGGAAAGCATCAAATGGTTTCTACGCTAAGCCCCAACAAGACTTGGGAAGGCACGTTAGGCGGGCTCTTAGCGACGATCATTTTCTACTTGATCTATGTACCTCTTCTCATTGGAAAACCGCTTGGTTTCCAGACGACTGGCTCTCTTCTTTTCGCTTTTATTGCCGCTGTGCTGATGAGTGCAGTATCGACGTTCGGTGATCTTACTAGCTCTGCTATTAAGCGCTGGTGTAATATTAAAGATTTTGGAACACTTCTTCCCGGACATGGCGGCATCAGTGATCGTTTCGACAGCTTGAAGACGGCAGTGCCGACTATGCTGGCGATAGCTACGTTGGCGCAGTTGATGGTGTAAGCGAAATGTCGCGTTCCATTTCTTCGAACTCATCGAGCATTAGAGGTGAATCTATTGAAGCTTTAACGCGTGTTCCGCGATCATTAGAGACACCTGTTGCGCGAACGCGATTCCTCAGTGTACTCGGATCGACAGGATCGATCGGCGTACAGTCGCTGCAAGTTGCTGAAGAAGAAGACATGGATGTTGTTGCGCTGGCGTGTGGTCGCAACGTTCAACTTCTTGCAGAGCAGATCCGAGTCTGGCGTCCGCGCTATGTCAGCGTTCAGGATGAGTCATCGAGACAGTTACTGTTATTGCTCCTTGGCGAAAAGGCGCAGTATCGCGCCATGACGGAGGATAAAGTACCGCTTATATCAAATATTACGGACGCAATAAAAAATCATAAGAATAAGGAATCATTGACGCCTCTTCTTGTTCCTACTTCCTCTGATCTGCCGATCATCGGTGTTGGTAGAAGGGGAGCGGT
>JAAZJV010000343.1 GCA_012800135.1 Clostridiaceae bacterium
CGACGTCGGCGGTTCAAGCGATGATTCTTTCAACGTGTGCGCCGGGAGACGAAATCATCATGCCTCGGAATGTGCACCGCAGCGTCATTAACGCCTTGATCTTGTCGCAGGCGATTCCGGTTTACGTCAATCCGTCCGTCAATTCGAAATTAGGTATTCCGCTCGGCATGTCCGTGGATGATGTGGCGAAGGCTATCAACGAGCATCCTAACGCGAAGGCGGTTCTGATCAACAATCCTACTTACTACGGCGTATGCGCGAATATGAGAAAAATTGTCGAACTGGCTCATGCTGCGGGAATGCGCGTGCTGGTCGACGAGGCTCACGGCACACACTTCTACTTCGGAGAGGATCTTCCCGTCTGCGGGATGGAAGCCGGCGCCGACATGAGTGCTATATCGCTTCACAAAACAGGCGGTTCGCTGACGCAAAGTTCGATGCTTCTTTTGGGGCCTAATATGCGCGAAGATCAGGGGTATGTGCACCAGATCATCAACTTAATGCAGACGACCAGTGCATCGTATTTGCTGTTGGTGTCGCTCGATATCACGCGGCATCACCTAGCGCTGAACGGGCGTGATATTTATGCTCGCGTGGTCGATTTTGCAAATTATGCGCGCCGAGAAATCAATGAAATCGGCGGCTTCTACGCTTTTTCGCGCGATGCTTGCGACGGTGACGCGTTCTTTGATTTTGATATGACGAAATTGACGGTCAACACGCGTTCTACCGGTCTGTCCGGTATAGAAGTTTACGATTTGCTCCGCGACGAATACGATATTCAAGTGGAGTTTGGTGACTTGCAGAACTTCTTGGCGATCATGTCGGTCGGCGACCGTCCGGCGGCGATCGAACGTTTGATTGGCGCTTTAGAAGACATTAAACAGAATTACGGCACTGAACCGGCGGATCTGGTCGTCAATGAATACATCTCGCCTGAAGTGGTCATGACGCCGGCAGAAGCATTCTACAAACCGTCTGAGCTGCTTTCTTTAGAAAAGTGTCGCGGCAGGATCGCAACGGAGTCTGTCATGTGTTATCCGCCGGGCATACCGATTCTCGCGCCGGGCGAGCGCGTGACGCCTGAAATCTTGGAATACATTCAATATGCGAGAGATAAAGGAAGTCTCTTGACGGGTACGGAAGATCCGGAGGTCAGGCAGTTATACGTCATGCTGGAGTAACGTCGCGGCGCGTGTAAGTGGCGTGCTTTTATGCTTTAGTAACGGCACGTTATCTTCGTATGACGTCGCGCTGCGCTCGAATGATATCAGATTATGATCGTGTGGCGTCTCGTCATGTTCGAGTAACGTCGCGGCGCGTTTAAGTGGCGTGCTTTTATGCTTTAGTAACGGCACATTATCCTCGTATGACGTCGCGCCGCGCTCGAATGATATCAGATCATGATCGCGTGGCGTCTCGTCATGTTCGAGTAACATCGTGCCATGCTTTATGTGATATCGAACCGCGCTCGAGCGACAACGGGTCATGTTTGTACGGTGCAGTGTCAGGCTGAAATATTGTCGCATCGTGCGAGATCACACTGCGCATATGCGAGATACGTCCGGCAAAAATGTGCCGTTAAGGGGGAGGGCTGAAATATGGAATTGTGGTTTAGTGAGCACCATTCCGCCGATGTGAAATTGAGCCTGCGTGTTCGCCACCAACTTTTTTCGCGCCATTCCGATCTCCAGCTCATTCAAGTGCTGGATAGTTATGAATTCGGTCGTGTGCTTGTGCTTGACGGCGTGATCATGCTCACGGAGAAAGACGAATTTATATACC
>JAAZJV010000244.1 GCA_012800135.1 Clostridiaceae bacterium
CGCTAATTGTCGAGATCGCGCATCAGCTGCTCGTACGCATCAGGAGTGATGAGCACTTCGCGCGGTTTACTGCCTTCAAAAGGACCGACATAACCCATTTCGCAAAGGCGATCAATCATGCGCGCCGCACGCGGATAACCGACTTGTAATTTGCGCTGGAGAAGTGATACTGAAGCGTATTCCGTCTCAACGACAACACGAAGCGCGTCCAAGAGGAGCTCATCCTCTCCTTCGCCTCCAAAACCTTTGCTGTCTGCCGATTTATCCGGATTTTCAATTGCCTCCGCGACCTTCTCGTCATAATTTTCAGGGTAATAGCTTTTTATGAAAGACAGTACGCGTTCTACCTCATTGTTTGTGACAAAAGAGCCTTGTCCGCGAATCGCTTTGAGGGAACCTATAGGGTAATAGAGCATATCACCTTTGCCAAGGAGCTTTTCCGCGCCGCCCGTGTCAATGATGGTGCGCGAGTCAACTTGTGATGCGACAGCAAAAGCGATGCGAGAGGGGATGTTAGCCTTAATCACCCCAGTGATAACATCAACTGAAGGGCGTTGTGTCGCGATAATCACGTGGATGCCGACCGCACGGGCTTTTGCCATCAAACGAGAAATAGCATCTTCTACTTGGTGTTGAGTCACCGCCATCAGGTCTGCCAGTTCATCAATGACAATCAGAATGTAAGGTAACGGCCAATCCGATGAATTATCATCCTCATCATCACTTGCCATTATTGTTTCCGACATCTTACGCTTTTGGTCGTTATAAGACGAGATATCACGAACACGCGCATCGGCAAAAAGCTGGTAGCGGCGCTCCATCTCAGATACAGCGTAATTGAGCACGGCGTACGCTTTTTCCGGATTAGTGACGACCGGTTGCAGCAGATGGGGAATACTGTTATAAACAGAAAGTTCGACGATCTTCGGATCAATCATCAAGAAACGCACATGATCCGGACCGTAGCGATACAATAAACTGATCAAAATCGAATTGATGCACACCGATTTTCCGGAACCTGTCGCACCTGCAATCAATATGTGCGGCATACGCGTAAGATCGCACAGGATCGGTTCTCCGCCGACGTCGCGGCCAAGTGCCGTGACAAGACCGCCTTCAGCATTGATAAATTCCTTTGACTGCAGGAGGCTTCTAAGAAGAACCGGATAGGTGCGTCTGTTCGGAATCTCAATACCGATCGCAGATTTTCCGGGAATAGGCGCCTCAATGCGAACACCGTAGGCCGCGAGAGAAAGCGCGATATCGTCCGAAAGGTTGACAATACGGCTTACTTTGACTCCGGGGCCGGGCGCGAGCTCAAACCGAGTGATCGTCGGACCTGTCGTGTAGTTGACAATACGCGCCTCAACACCGAAATCGGATAATGTATCTTCCAGTTTGCGTCCAAGTTCACGAATTTCCTTGATCTCTTCAGGCGTTTTCTTCATACCTCGGTCTTCTTTTAGAAGACTTAACGGAGGCGTTTTGTATTCGGACAGAAGGCTCATCTGCTCATGGCGCGGTTTCTTTTTTGATGATGGTCTGACGTGTTGTGTCTTTTTCGTATTTCGATCTTCCCAACGAGCACGTCCGTCAAACTGCTCATGCTGAACGGAAATAGGGCTACGAACCAGCGGTCGTTTCAAATTACCATGCGATTCGGACGGCGCTATATAGCTCGCTCTCCTATCGTCTGACCAAGGCATAAGTTGCCCGGCGGGAAGATTTTCTTTTGATATATCATCACCTGCCGGAGACAAAAAACCTTCGACTTGATTCGTTGCTTCTGTACCGGTTGCGTCGAAAAGATAGGGGCGTCCGCGTCCGCCAATAGGGCGCAAGCGTGTGGCATCGTTGATGCCGTGATCCTGTGGAGGCTGTGGAAATGCAATGTAAGTTGTGACTTGTTCCTCCGGATCATGCGGTGCTGATGAAGAAGAATCGTATTGCAGCGTATCCCAGCCTTGCGGCCCTGAAGTCACTTGTCCATTCTGCGGTACTGTCGAACCGTTATGACTTCCGTTAATTTGCGACATATCCGGTTGACTCGGCGTATACGTATAAAGAGAAGTTGAGTTATAATCTGCTTTCGCCTGTTGCGCGCTGTTTTCAAATGTTCTTGAAGCTTCAATTGCAGGGACATCCGAGTCGTTCGGTGCTGCCGAGATGTGGACGTAAGCATTGGACAATACATCTTGCGACGTGCCTTCTGCCGGCTCTGCATCGCTTTTCTTACCAAACCGTCTTTTTAGAAAAGCGAATACGCCCTTTCTTTCCTCCGGTTGTTCCAAAGACATCAATTCGTCACTTGACATCGGATCAACATCAACAGGTTCATCAAAGGAAACAACTTTCCTGCGCAACGAAAGGCGCCTCACAGAAAAACCGAACGCGTAAACAAGCACTGACAATATCAACGCTGCAATTAGAATTGACGCTCCTGTGACACCTGCCACGCGCTCAAGACCGTTAGAAATAAGACCGCCAAGCAGACCGCCGCTCCATATATTGCCCGGTCGAATTCTTTCAGGAAAACGACCGTCCATCCAAAGCATACGGACAACTTGAAAACCGGCAAGCCCCTCTCCTTCTAATGACAGGCGTTGCAGCAGCGTCGTACACGACATCGACGCGATGGAAACTACAGAGGATAGCAGAACAAAAAGAAGTGATAGAGCACCCACGCTTAGAGATTTAATGTGATGGGCGCGCTCCATGAAATATAAAAGAGAAAAAACAAGAAGAACTGGAGGAAGAAAATACGCAAGCGTGCCGAAAAGGCCCATACTCACCGTCGAGAGTGCGCGTCCGAGCCAACCCGTCCATGAAGCAGGCGCGTAAAGCGCAAAGGCGAAGAGCAAGCCAAACGCTAGAAAAAATGTGCCGAAAAGATCACTCCATTGGCGTTTAGATATGGACTCACGTTGATCTGACAATACGATTGCCCTCCTAATTCCTAGCGAAGATCCAATAGATCAGCGGCCAAGAGAATTCCAAGACATGTTTTTCCGTCACAGAGCGTTCCGTCGTACACTTGTTGAAGCGCCTCATGAAAAGGAGTCCACTCGCACGTCAACCATTCGCCTTCATCCGGCGACGCCTTGCCGTGAATGAGATCGCGCGCCAGATAGATACTGATCACCTCGTCGGAATACCCGGGCGACGGATAAAAACGCGTCAAAAGATCCCAGCGATCGGCCACAACGCCACCTTCTTCTTTCAATTCGCGCCGCGCGCACGTCAGAGAATCCTCCGGAGGATCAAGTCTGCCCGCAGGAATTTCACGCATCAAACCGTCGCAGCCCACGCGGTGCTGTCTTACAAGCAGAATGCGGTTGTCGGCATCCAAAGCAACGACGGAAGAACCTCCCGGATGGCGCACAATTTCTCGAAAGGACTTACGGCTATCCGGAAGCACTACATCTTGTACTTCCACCGAAAAAACTCGCCCGATAAAACGCGGGACTGACGACACAACCTGTATATTCATCCCTTGTAAGGTCTCTCGATTAGTGTGATCAGAGACAATGATGCCCTCATTTGCGTTTTCCGTATTATCACTAAAAGACTCGGCCTTAGAAACTGCATTTTCCTTTGCAGCAAATGGACTGCGAATTCGATGCTCGCGTTCGATGGATCTTGACATTTTTTCCTCCAACTCATCCGAAAAACGTCTTATTGTTTTTCCCTTATAGTAAGGGTTAATCATTTTTGCCTTATATCGTCCTGTTCCACGCAGATACTTCCGTCAGGGCGTATTATCCTTGATTTCATTGACAGCCATTTTATCACAGCGATTGTTGTAGGGATTGTCCGCATGTCCACGCACCTTTTTCCATGTCATGGTGTGCTGTTTCTGCACTTCCCAGAGCGCCTCCCAAAGATCGCGGTTGCTCACCGGCATACCCGCCGCGTTTTTCCAATTCCTTTTCTGCCAATTCTGAATCCAATTATCATTAAAGGCGGAGACCAAATAGGCGCTATCACTGTAAACTGTGACATTGCACGGACGCTTCAGCTCTTTCAAAGCTTCTAACGCGGCCGTGAGTTCCATACGGTTGTTGGTCGTATCAGGATCGAAACCGGAGATCTCTTTTTCAACGCCCATCGCCATAAGAATCGCAGCCCATCCTCCCGGACCCGGGTTCCCGCTGCATGCGCCGTCGGTATAAATCACAACATCTGTTTTTGTTATAGAGTTTTCGTCTCGATTATTCATACTTCATATTATACATGTACTAAGATGCAACCGATTCTTTTGTAAATAATAAAAAAATTCCAACCGCTGATAGCTGATATATATGTCATCATCATAACGAAAGAAAAATACAATTTATGACCGATGTGCAAAAACTTGAGAAATCTTTAAATAAAAAAGAGGCTTCTCGCGACAATGCGAAAAACACTCTCACGCGTGTTCCGGAAGGGCACTTCAATACCCTTCCGGAACGATTCAAATGACTTTACTTTGCTACTTCGCAGTAGCGGCTTTCTCGGATCACATTCACTTTGATCTGTCCCGGGAAATTAAGCTCGTCTTCGATCTTTTTACAGATCTGATGTGCTAAAAGCGGCATCGAGTCATCGTCTACTTCATCAGGAACAACGATGACACGGATCTCGCGACCGGCCTGCACGGCATAAGATTTTTCAACACCGTCCATTGAGCTCGCGATATCTTCAAGTTTCTGCACGCGCTGAATATACATTTCGATATTTTCGCGACGCGCTCCGGGTCGCGCAGCGGAAATCGCGTCCGCCGCCGATACCAGACACGCGATGAGCGATTCCGGTTCGACATCTCCGTGATGAGATTCAATACTGTTCAATGTTATGGGATCCAGTTTATATCGACGCGCGACCTCAGCTCCAAGCTGAACGTGTGAACCGTCGCGCTCAAAGTCGATCGCTTTGCCAATGTCGTGCAAAAGACCCGCTTTTTTTGCGGCATTTACGTCAAGATCAAGTTCTGCCGCCAACATGCCGGCAATCCAGCATACTTCGATGGAATGCTGAAGCACATTTTGGCCGTAACTTGTGCGGTAACGCAATCTGCCCAGCAAACGAATAATCTCTTGCGGAAGTCCTACAACACCGGTGTCAAAGACCGCCTGTTCGCCGGATTCGCGAATAGCGTTGTCAACTTCGCGTGTGGCTTTTTTCACCATTTCTTCGATGCGAGTCGGATGGATCCGTCCGTCTTTCACCAGTTTTTCAATGCTGATCCGTGCGATTTCTCGACGAATCGGGTCAAAGCTGGAGAGGATGACGGCCTCCGGCGTGTCATCGATGATCAGATCAACGCCCGTCAACTGTTCAATCGTTCGAATATTGCGACCTTCGCGACCGATGATGCGTCCTTTCATCTCTTCGTTCGGGAGCACAACAACGGATACTGTCGCCTCGGACACGTAATCACAGGCGTAGCGCTGAATGGTGCTGACCACCAGTTCTCTTGCCTTATCTTCATAAGAAGCGGATGCTTCTTCCTCTAAGACCCTGAATTTAAGCGCAAGATCGTGACGGTAAACATGTTCCGCCTCTTCCAATACTTGTGCCCTCGCATCGGCAACGGAAAGACCCGCCACACGTTCCAGTTCCGCCATCTTCTTCGTCTCGACGGCATTGAGCTCTTCTTCTTTCTCTTGAAGAGCGTTTTCACGATCTTTAAAGTTGCGTTCGCGATCTTCGAGACTTTGTATCCGGCGATCCAGCGTTGACTCTTTTTGTTCTAAGCGCTGACGCTCACGCGTCAATTCTTGGCGCTTGTCGCGGACATCACTTTCCAGCGTATGGCGCGCATTTTGAATCTCTTCCTTCATAGAGAGCAGCAACTCTCTCTTACGGTTTTCACCTTTACGCACCGCCTCACTAATGATCGATTTGGCTTCGTTTTCTGTCCTCACCCTTGAGTCTTCGATTTCTTTTGCTTTCTTACTAAGACCTCTATGGTAAAACAGCGCGGTCGTACCCCACGCCATGATGACGCCGACAAGTAAACCGATTACCCCGTATAGCCATTCTATGGTAATCACCTCCGTATTCAATTATCAAGCTACAGTGATAAATATTTATGAAATGCCTTAATCACAAAGAAAGGCAGAAAAAGCTCAGTAACACTTCGCTCTGCTTTCTATTGATTGTTCAAATCATTATGATCAGTTTATGAGGCAAACGTAAAAATGTCAATCAATCACAATCGATCGTAGACAACCTTCACTATTTTGTTCGTTTTGACTTCAGCTTCATCTAGGAGACGGACACATAACGCCTCAGTTTCAGACGTAAAGGACTCGTCTGAAATACCGCCTAAATTGATGCGCACATTCATGACAGCGCTTTGTAAAGCGGCAAAAGCACAATAGGCCGACACACCCGCGTCCGAAATACAGTTTGTGTGACCGCAACGCGCGAGTTCCTCGATGCGTTCAAGCGTTTCAAACGCTTTTTTCGCCGTTTCCAAGGGCGCTTTTGTCGCCACGATGCTGGCCTGTTCCATAGCATCTTGACGAATCTTCCGCTCTTCATCGGTCGCCTTTGGAAGCTTGAGCGCCTCCATAAATGTATTGAACGCAGCTACATCCTCATCGATCAAACGAATAAAATCTTCCTGAAGCGCTTCCAACGCCTGAAAATCGCATTCGACAGCCGCTTTTGTCGCTTCGTCATGAGCCTGATAAGATTTTTTATGAACCGACAGGTGATAGACCATCTGTCCTAAAGCTGCTCCTAACGCACCGACAACGGCAGAAACACTTCCGCCTCCCGGCGTTGGAGCGCCTGTGGACGCAACAGCGACATAATCACGAATGGAATAATCTGCAAATTTTTTCATACTCTGACCTTTCTTTTTGTTGGCATTTTCTCAGATGAATCTTCAGTGTAAAGAAAACTCGAGAACGTAACGCCCTCATGAAAGAGCGCTTAATATTTTTTCTAATAAACCGTCGTCAATGACGCTCTGGAGCGCCTCGATATCCGGTGACGGCGGTCTGTCCTCTGTAAGCGGCGTAACATGCTCGCGAATCAATCGATAAATGACTTCCGTTCCGTGCCCGAGTTGGCGGCGTTCCTGAAGATCAATCGCTTGAGCGGCACACAACAGTTCAATAGCTATCACCCGTCGCGTATTATCGACGATCGTCGATGCCTTTCGCGCCGCGATCGCGCCCATACTGACGTGATCTTCCTTGCTGGCTGATGAAGTGATGGAATCGACGCTCGCAGGATGGGCAAGAATCTTGTTTTCAGATACGAGCGATGCCGCGACGTATTGAGGAATCATTAAACCGGAACGAACTCCGCCGCCGTGCACAAGAAAAGCAGGCAGTCCGTTCGATAAATGAGGATTGACAAGACGCTCAGTCCTGCGCTCACTGATATTGGCCAGTTCCGCTACGGCTATGCCGAGAAGGTCGAGCGCAAGAGCGAGAGGTTGCCCGTGAAAGTTGCCTCCGGAAATGACCTCGCCGGTCTCAGGAAAAACGAGGGGATTGTCGGTCACGGCATTCAATTCCCGATTTAAGATCTCGCGAACGTAGCACAACGCGTCAAGCGTGGCGCCGTGAACTTGAGGAACACAGCGAAGTGTATAGGCGTCCTGCACATCCTCTTCATTCGTATCAGCGTATTCAGAGCCTTGAAGCCATTGGAGCAGCGTTTTAGCAACGAGGATCTGCCCCTTCTGGGAGCGGAGCTCGTGAATGCGCGGGTCAAAGGCATTGCGAAATCCGCGAAGCGCTTCAAGAGAAAGCGCTGCTGCCGCGTTAGCCGCCTGAAGGCAGCGTTCCGCGTTCAAGAGCGCACGTATGCCAAGACTCAACATCATCGATGTGCCGTTAATCAGCGCAAGTCCGTCCTTGCCGGACAGCGTGACCGGTTGAAGTCCGCATTGTCGCAACGCTTCCGCGCCACTCATGACGCGTCCGCCTACCTCCGCTTCCCCCTCCCCGATCAACACAAGCGCCATATGCGCAAGGTTGGCTAAATCGCCTGACGCGCCAAGCGAACCTTGGCAAGGTACGACAGGAATAATATCGTTGTTTAAAAGCGCCAACAGCTGATCGGCGACAACGGGATTGATGCCGGAATATCCGATGGCAAATGCATTCAATCGCAAAAGCATCATCGCGCGCACCACCCGACGCGGCAGCGGATCACCTGTCGCTGAAGCATGGCTCCTGATCAAGTTGACCTGAAGCTCTCTGTTCTGTGATTCCGAGATATGGACATGGCTTAACTCGCCAAAACCCGTCGAGATCCCATAGGTCGGCTTTGTGCTCGCCATGATATGACACACAAGCGCGTAAGACCTTTCCATTTTTGCGCGCGCTCTCTCATCGATCACACACGTCACCGCGTGTTCAATCGCGACACGTCGAACGTCCTCCGGCGTCAAAGAATGCCCGTCAAGCACTAAAGACTGATCGTGCTTATACATGTGGAATACCTCCTTTAACCATCTTCGAAGCAAGCGCCAGCGATGAAGGATCCTCCGGCCTGCCGGTCAAAAGGCGAGCGACCTCCGCTACGCGCTCCTCATGGTTTAATTGCCGAACGGTCATTACCGTTCGCCCCTCTTTTTCTTCTTTACCGACTAAAAAATGCGCGTCAGCCACGGCTGCAATCTGTGCGCTGTGGGTCACACAGAGCACTTGAGCATGACGGGAAATCGATGTCAATTTTTCCGCGATCATTGTGGTCGTTTTTCCGCTGATTCCCGTATCAATCTCATCAAAGATAATGGTCGACACGCGGTCGACAGCTGCGAGCACCGTTTTGATTGCCAAGAGCACACGCGACGCTTCGCCGCCTGAAATAATAGACACAAGCGGCATCATCGGCTCACCGGGATTAGGGCATATCAAAAAGCGGACACGATGGGGTTTGTTGAGAAAACGCCCATCTTCCCGGTCTATCGATTCAACGGACACTTCAAAGACAGCATCGCTCATATTGAGATCGGAAAGCTCTTGATTAACAGCCCGAGATAGATGCTCCGCCGCGTGAACACGAGCATTGTAAAGCCGAAAATCAGCCTCTACAAGCGCCTGTGATAAATCTTGACGCTCTTCTGTTAATTGTCTAAGTTCAAGTTCCGTCGCGTCGATCTTCTCAATTTCTTCACGTGTTTGATTTGCGTAAGCAAGAACGCGATCAAGTCCCTGTCCGTATTTTTCTTGCAATCGTCGAAGAAATATTAGGCGCTGATTGGCTTCTTCCAAAGCCTCGGGACGATCATCCAATTTCTCTTGCAAACGATCAAGCTCAAAAATGATCTCCCTTAACGATGTTTGAACCAGAGCGGCGCGTTCGGCCAGCTCCTTGAGGCGCGCGCTCTTGCGACCCGCGGATTCAAGCTCGGTGATCGCGCGCTTTAGATGTCC
>JAAZJV010000245.1 GCA_012800135.1 Clostridiaceae bacterium
ACCAGACCGCCGAACATAAACGCAGCAGCTGATGCGAAGCGAAGTTGTTCGGCCATCGTACGTATCCACTCCATGAAAAACAGGTAACATCCAATAAGAAAAACGCCCGTGTTGACGACAGGGCAAATAATTGAAGCTGCAAGGGTTGCAAGGACACTGTTTTTTGGCGCCAACATCTTATAGGCTGCCCCCGCCGCCAATCCTGCGAGAAACCCCTTCAAAAGGACAATAACGACGGTCGCCAGAGGATTGATCGCCAGAAAAATGGCAGAGTCGCGAAACAGTACGACCACCCCGAACACAAAACCGAGCCAGCCTCCCGCCCACGCGCCGTAAAGTGCTGCGCCGATTACGATCGGCGCCAAAACAAGTGAGATAGAAAATTGACCAAATCGTATAAAGCCGCCCAGCATCTGGAGCACAATAACAAGTGCTGTCAAGAGGCCAAGACCAGCTATAGTCACCGCATCAAAGGGGTTCTGTTTTTTCTGATTTTCCATGCCGTGTTCCTTTTGGCGATCAGCGGCGACTTTCCTCTTGCAATGAAACGCCGCTAAACATTAAGACATCATCCGAATTCTGTTTCGCAACGTGTCTTTTTCTCTAAGCGCCTGTCTCTTTCTTTTTATCTGCATTATGTGCGTAGACTATATGATTCTCAATATGAACAATGCGTTGACCGCATTGTTCACAGGTCATGCCTTGTCCTGCTCCGGGAAAAGACGTTTTCTATAATAACCGTCAGCGAGATAAATGGCTGCGAGCGGGTTGTGCCCTGTCCGCCGATCTTTGACGGCAAGCACGGTGGCCGGTGCATCAAGGTACTTGAGACAGAGCGTGTCATGCCCTACACAAAGACCTAACAGGATATTGAAGTCCACGTTTTCCTGATTCATTACTAGCGCCTGGCCAATGGGGTTACACATAACTTCGAGGTCATTTCCTGAAAGTGTCTCATCACACGTCAACCCGATGGATGATTTCGGGTGCGATCCGTTCTTACAAAGGACGGACGCCACATCAAAACCGTGATAGCGCAGAATACGGCTGACGGTAGCAGCCTCTTTTGAGAGACCGGTACAGAAAACAAGTCCGAGTTTTTGAAATCCGAGTTTCTTACAAAACAGAATGATCTCTTCCATGCGACAAAGCTGGCCGTACCCTTCGGCCTCGACTTGCGCTGCCGCACGCGCCATCCTAAGGCTGTCCGGCTCTTGAAACAGTGCAGCAGCCTGTTCTTGAATAGGTTTGTCTTTCCCGGGACAATCGCGCAGCGTCTTATCTTCTTCGTATGTTTTACATCCGCGCAAATCACATTCCGCACAGTGTGACATCTTCTACATCCTCCCGTCACCGCTTTTTATCTTCTTTATCCGTTATCCGTTGACAGCACGCTTCCCATGCAGTACGTTTCCACATTGAATACTGATGTGCCTTTTTGAAAAAGCCTTCGCGCAGATGTCTTTTTTACTCTTCGCAAAAGCTCTCACACCGGCGACGTTTTCAAATGCTCTCGACGTCTTGCTGTTTTCTCGCATTCAGCATATCACAATCGTATAAGATCGCCACACTTCCTGATAGGCAATGATCTGATACAATACTTTGGTGGGATTCTTTTCATTAAAGAAAGTAATCCTTCCCGATAAGAACAACCCGTCATATTATGTTGAGTATATAATCATCAACAGCGTTCAAGACGGTGGGTTAAAAGGAGATTTCGCGAATGAAAGAACAACTCGAAGCGCTGCGAACTCAAGCGCTCTCCGATTTTTCTCTGGCGACGGATGCAAAGAGTCTGGAAGTGCTGCGCCAACAATATTTGGGAAGAAAAGGCACGCTGACACAGATTTTGAAGGGACTTGGCAGCTTGCCTCATGAGGAGCGCCGAACGATCGGTGCATTGGCCAATCAAATGAAAGAGACGCTTTCCGACGCGATCGAAAAACGGAAGCTCGAACTACTTGAACAGGCCTCCTTGTTGCCGCATCCGATCGATCTTACCATTCCGGGCAGAAGCGTCACAAAGGGCGGATTACACCCTACTACCCAAATGTGCTACGACTTGAATGACGCGTTCAGATCGTTGAATTTCGATATTTATAGCGAAGACGAGATCTCAAGCGAACACTACGCGTTTGATGTCCTGAATTTCCCGCCCGACCATCCTGCGCGCGAGACAATGGACACTTACTGGATCTCCGGCACGGAAAACCTTTCGGGCAAAGATCGGCTTTGCCTCCGCCCGCACCTCACAGGCGCAAGCGTCCGCTATCTGCAACAGCACGGCGCCCCCGCGCGCTTTGTGTACCCCGGACCTGTTTTCCGAAACGAAAATACCGACGCTCAACATGAGCGGGCATTTTACCAATATGAAGCGCTTATTGTTGACCGCGACTTCTCTTTTTCGTCAGGACTTCTGCTCGTCGAGACCATCTTAGAATGCGTGTTCGGACGCGACATTCCCGTCCGTATGCGCACGGGCTTCTTCCCGTTCGTCGAGCCTGGCTTTGAAATCGACATGCGCTGCCAGATCTGCGATGGCAAGGGCTGCCCTGCCTGCCACGGCACGGGGTGGGTTGAAGTTATGCCGGGCGGTTCGCCTCATCCGAACGTACTCCGCGCCGGAGGGCTTGACCCCGACATCTGGAGCGGCTTTTTCATCAACATCGGACTCGATCGCCTTGTCATGATGCGCTACGGCGTCAACGATGTCCGACTCTTCCACAGTGCCGATCTGCGCTTCTTAGAGCAATTCAAATAATCCGACGTCCGCCCTCCGGGAGTCACAGGATCAGCGCGATGTCAAGCACCTGACATCGCGTGCACATCGACGAAAACGCGAAAAATGTAATCAAGAATTACAATAGGTATAACAGCAACCGGCACGCTTTCCTTAGCAACGGAAAACAGAACAGCAACGTCGAGGTCAAGGCGATGCAAAAACCAGAGCAAACGAAAACAATCATAAAGGAATGACCATGAAAGTATCACTCAACTGGATTCGAGAATATGTAGATCTTCCTGAAGATCTTTCCCCGGAAAAACTGGCGTACGAACTCACGATGCGCACTGTCGAAGTGGAGAATGTGACAAATCCTGCCGACCTTGTTAACGGGATCATCGTCGGTCGCATCGAGAAGGTTCTTCCGCACCCGAACGCCGAACTGCTCCGCGTCTGTCATGTCGATTGCGGTCTGGACAAGACAAAACAGATCGTCTGCGGCGGCATCAATCTCTACGACGGCCAAGTCGTAGCGGTGGCACCTCCCGGCGCTGAGGTCATCTGGCATGGCGAGGGCGAACCTGTCGTCCTCAAAGCGACGAAGCTTCGCGGGGTGCTAAGCGAAGGAATGATCTGCAGCTCAACCGAAATCAATCTCGGCGAACTCTTCCCTTTATCAGAAGAAGCCGAAATTCTCGATCTGACGCCTCTTTTTCCCGACGCTGAGCCCGGCATCACATTGGCGTCGCTGCTTGAGCTGGACGATGTCATCCTTGAAATCGACAACAAATCGATGACAAACCGACCGGATCTTTGGGGGCATTACGGCATCGCGCGTGAGCTTGCCGCCATATTTGGCGGGACATTGCGTAAGCTTCCGAAGTTCGCGCCGCCAAAAGGCGTACCCTCTTATCCCGTCGAAATTTTAGATCCTGACCGTTGCGACCGCTACGATGCGACGCTCTTTGAGGGCGTGACGCCTGAAAAAGCGCCTTTCTGGATGCAGCGCGCCATCTGGTCGGTCGGCATGCGCCCGCACAACGTACTCGTTGACATCACCAACTACGTAATGCTCGCTTTAGGACAACCTTTGCACGGGTTTGATCAAGATCACGTCGAAGACGGTATCCGCGTTCGCACGGCGCATCAAGATGAGACGCTTGAGCTGCTCGATGAAAGCGTACTCCATCTTTCAGAGACGGATCTTTTGATCTGCGACGGCCATGACAAACCGATCGGGCTTGCCGGTATCATGGGCGGCGCACGAGACTCGATCTTGCCCGAGACCACCAACATGCTTCTTGAAGTTGCCCATTTTGACGCACAAACGATCCGTAAAACCGTCATGCATCACCATTTGCGAACAGAAGCCTCCAACCGCTTCGAAAAAGCGATCGACACGCAGCGGTGCGATCAGGCGCTCGGTCTTGCACAACATCTCATGAAGACATTGCAGCCCAACGCAAAAATTGTAGCGTACGGTTCAGCGCAAACCGGTCAAACGGAAAAATTGACCATCGATGTTCCGCTCGATTTCCTGTGTATCCGCTCCGGCACCGAACTCTCGGCAGAAAACGTCCGCAACACACTGGAATCGCTCGGCTTTGAGGTCGAAATCTACCACCAATACCGACCAACCGGTGATTTCCTTAATAAAAATGACGCTGACCGAGACGAAACTGGTCAAAAAAGTGTATCGGAAGAATCATATGCGTTTACGGATAATATAAAAGACGTGTGTCATGACGTTGTGCTTCGGGTCACCGTGCCGACGTGGCGCGCGACGGGCGATGTCAGTATGCGCGACGACATCTTAGAGGAAGTCTGCCGCATGATCGGTTACCACCACATCGAATATCAGCCTCCGGTCATCACGCTTAATGAACCTGTCCGTCAACTTCACTTGGATCGCTTGCGTGCCATGAAAGAATACTTAGCGTTCCGCGCCGATCTCCAAGAGATATTTACCTATCCTTGGGTGAGCGATACGTTCTTAAAAGCGGCTGACGGCGAAGACGCTCCCACCGCCAAATCTTATGTCACCTTGGCAACGCCGCCGTCACCGGATCGCTCACGGCTGCGCCGCTCGCTAATCCCCATCTTGCTCGAAGCCGTCGTGAACAACTTGCGTTATTACGAGTCGTTTGGCCTCTTCAACACCGAAACGGTTTTCCTCCCCTGTGAAAACAAAAATTCCGACGCTTCGCCTTCACAAAGTGAGTCTATGCCCCGGCAGCGCAAACACTTAGGCATTGCCCTCGCAGGCGACAATGCCGTCAACCTTTTCCTTAGATTAAAAGGTATCTTGGA
>JAAZJV010000246.1 GCA_012800135.1 Clostridiaceae bacterium
CTAAACGGTGATTCTTTATCTTGCTAAACGGTGATTCTCTAAAACGAAAATCACCGTTTGCATTTCGAGAAAACTACTGGCGATAATCTCTGATCGCATTTTCACGAAACTACTCTTGTTTCTTCTTGAGCTGATCCAACATGACCGCGATAATGAGTAGCGCTCCGACGAGGATGTCGAGAACGAAAGATTCGATGCCAAGTAATGTTCCGGAGTTGCGCAGCGTCTGCATGATCATCGCACCGAGCATCGTTCCCCAGATCGTTCCTTCTCCACCGTAGAAGCTGGCTCCACCTATGACGGCAGCTGTAATGGCATCTTGTTCGAATCCTGCACCGGCTGTAGGAATACCGTTTGCCATACGCGACGTCAACAAAATTCCTGCGATCGCCGACAGAAACGCCGCAAAGATATAGACGCCATATATATTTTTCCGGAGATTGACACCGCTCAATCTCGACGCTTCTCGGTTGCTGCCGATAGCGTAAATATTCCGACCAAAAAGCGTAAATCGCGTTATAAATCCGCCTAACGCAGCGACTAAAAACCATACGATAGCAAGTGACGGTATGCCAAGAATCGTTTTTTGTGCGAAATGCGTAAACCTTTCCGGCAAACCGGCGATCAAACGGGCTCTTGTGATAAGCATGACAAGTCCACGTGTCGAAATCTGTGTTCCTAATGTAGCAATAAAGGCGGGTACATTGCCCTCAAAGATCGCCAGGGCATTGATAAGGCCAACCATTGTTCCGGCGAGTATGCCTACTGCAATCGAAAGGGGAATATTGTTCGTTCGAACGAGCATCAGCGACGTAATGACAGAAGATAAACCTACAACAGCGCCGACCGACAAGTCAATACCCGCCGTTATGATGACAAACGTCATACCGATGGCTACAACGCCATTGATGGACGTTTGACGAACCAAATTGAAGATGTTGTTGTACGTCAGAAACCCTCCCACGAAAACGGACGATAGCGTGAATATGACAAGAAAAATAAAGACGATCGTCAATTGTGCGGGAATGATGATTTTATTCGTTGTGCTGTCACGTTGTAACAATTTTCTCATGTGGTGACTCCTGTGTTCGTTTGTGCTCTTATCTCTTCTGCCGTCGCAAGACCCGAGGCCATCCTAAGCAACGCCACTTCGCTTAATTCTTCTCTGTCAAGGAAACCCATATTTTTTCCCTCATGGATGACCATGACTCGATCCGACACCCCGATGACTTCAGGCAAATATGACGAGATCACAATCAATGATTTACCTTGTGCCGTTAGATCGTAGAGAAGTTTATAGATTTCGCGTTTCGTTCCGACGTCTACACCGATTGTCGGCTCATCGAAGATGAGAATATCGGAGTCGATCGCAAGCCATTTGCCTATGACAACTTTTTGTTGATTTCCACCGCTGAGCTTAGCGATCTGCTGCTGCGGAGAAGGCGTCTTGATGTCAAGTTTCTCGATGAACGTGTCAGTTATTGTTTTTTCGTTGCTCCCATCTACGAGACCAAACTTATGATTGAGCTGGAATGATGTCATATTCAAATTCGCACTCACGGTAAGCCCAAGCGCCAGCCCTTCATGCCGCCTGTCTTCAGGAAGATACGCTAAGCCGTTTTTTATCCCCGCCATCGGAGAAGAGATGACGACATCTTTGCCGTGAATGGAGATGCTTCCTTTGTCAAATTTTTCAGCGCCGAATAAAGCTTTCATGATGTCACTTCTTCCAGCGCCAACCAATCCGGAAATGCCTAGAATTTCACCTTTGTGAAGTTTAAAAGAAATATCTTTATATTTGCCCTTCTTGGACAAGTCGTTCACTTCTAAAACAACTTCATCTTGACGGTTCGACACGTGATCAGCGATATACAGATCTTCAAACGTGCGGCCAACCATGAGGCTAATCATTTCATCTTCTGTAAGTTGATCGGTATCGACGGTACATACTTTTTTGCCGTCTCTTAGTATAGTCGTCCGATCACATATTTCAAAAATCTCTTCCAATCGATGAGAAATATAGATAACGCTGATTTCGCGTTCTTTCAGATCCCTAATGATATTGAAAAGCCTTTCCGTTTCATCTTCGGTAAGAAGTGCCGTCGGTTCATCGAAAATGATGATTTTGGCCTCCTCGTAAACAGATTTGGCGATACAGACCATTTCCTGTTGTGCGACGGATAAAGTGCGAACCTGCGCATGGACATCAATATTAAGCGATAAGTCATCGATAATATCTTGGGCGCGCTTATAGATCGCTTTCCAGTTGACGATCCGCCCTTTCCGCGGCAGCTTTCCCAACAGCAAGTTCTCTGCAACAGTTAAATGACGACATAAATTGACGTCTTGGTAAATCGCTCTAAACCCGATATCAATGGCATCGGAGGGTCTTTGAATATCAATCTCTTCACCCTCCAAAAATAATTTGCCACGATCATTTTTGTATATGCCCATAATGATTTTGATCAGCGTTGATTTCCCGGCTCCATTTTCGCCAACGAGACCGTGAACTTCGCCTTTTCGCAAATCAAAATCAACATCATCCAGTGCTTGGACACCGGGGAACGACTTCGATATTCCCTGCAAGTCTAAGAATGCATCTGTCATACCTAGTCTTCACCTTTCTCGGTTTTATCGCATCGTCATGCGACCGATGCACCGATATATGCATTGAAGATGAAGCAGCTGCCGCGAGGGCAGCCGCTTCTCACTTTGTTATTTTGTTTTACTTAACGGGAGGATACAAGAGATCCTTCACTTTCTGCTCTTCCATGTTCTCAACGGTTGCCACCAGAGAACCGGTGTCAACGTATTTCTCAAGTTTCTCACCGTCGAGCGTCTTCAAGGCTGCCTCAACACCCATGTAGCCCATGCCGTAAGGATCCTGTACAACGATGCCCTTCAAGTGACCTTCTTTCAACGCTTCGATCGCAACATCATCGGCGTCAAAGGCGATCGCGACGATATCGTCTTTCAGGCCTCTCTCCTTGATGATCTGAGCCAAAGCGTCTCCGCACTGGTTGTTGTCGGCGAAGAAGGCTACCACGTCGGGATAAGCTGTCAACATGTCTTCAGCAATCTGAACGGCTTTCATGATATCGCCTTCGGAATAGCGCGTATCAACAATTTCCAAATCAGGAGCCAGTTCCTTCAGTTTGTTCTTGAAACCGTCGTTACGTGCGGTCAGTGACTGCACACCGGCCATCGCGCTGATAACACAAACTTCACCACTCAGGGGCTTATCTAGTTTTTCAAGCTGCCTGACCATCTCTTCTGCTGCACGACCACCGGCGACTTCGTTATCGGTTGCCAAGAATGTCGTATATTTGTCGGACTCAATGCCGCCGTCGATCAATACGATCGGCATGCCGCCATCAAATGCTTTCTCAATGGCCGGAACGGTCGCTTCCTTACTTGTTGATGCGATAACGATAGCATCTGGATTCTTGCTGATAACGTCCTCGAGAATGGTCACTTGCTGATCCAAGTCACCTTCTGTCGGAGGCCCGAAAGATTTCACTGTTACGCCAAAATCCTCTCCTGCTTTCATCGCACCTGCAATTACCGTCTGCCAGAAATCAGAGTCGATTCCCTTAACGATGATAGCGACTTCCCTGTCTACTTTTTCCGGCGTGGTGTCTTTTGTTTCGCCAGATTTGCACGCCACTAATCCGACGAGCAAAGCTGCCATCAAAAGCAACGCCAAAAATTTTCCTACTCTAGCTTTCATGTTTTTCCTCCTTGTTGTTTCCTTTAGTTGTTTCCTTTAATGGATTCTCCATTATTTTCCTTTGAGAAGATTCTCAAAACTTTCCTTATCTTCCGATGAAAGAGTTATGAGCAACTGAACCAATTGACTCAAGTCCCTTAAATCGGCAACTTCCGTCGCAGCATGTGCATATCGAAGCGGAAAACCGACGTGAGCCGTGATCGTTCCATTTTCTCCGACCATCTGCATAAAGGAGGCGTCCGAAAGAACACCGGCAACCACTTCTTTCTGGTAGCTGATACCGTTTTCACGGCACAAACGTTCAATGATTCTCCTAAAGGGCGGGTTGGCGATCATACCTCCTGCAGGACCTTTGCCGTACGTATTGTAATAAGAAACGGCAGGTCCTTTTCCGAGCGATATCTCATATAGCTGATTAAGATCCGGAGTATCACAGGCCACCGATGCGTCGACGCTCACCACAAAATCAGGTACCAGTCTCTGTTGAACAGGTAGACTCCCTCTCAAGTTGAATTCCTCTTGAACGGTAAAGGCAAGCGAGACACGTATGCTTGGCTTGTTACGACTTAGATATTCGGCAAGATTTAACAAAACAGCACAGGCTGCTCGGTTGTCCAATGTTTTGGACATAACGCGATACTTGCCAAGCTTCTGGAAATTTGGCTTAAAAGTGACTCTGCTCCCAATATCGATTCCCAAACTGAGGACTTCGTCACGTGATTCTGCGCCGATGTCAATATACAGTTCATGCTTATCCGGAACGACGCGCTTATCTTGATCAGAAAGGAAATGATGGGCTTTCGTTCCGACGATGCCAGACACGACTGGATAACGACCATCATCCGGCCATATCTCCACGGCCTGCGCCCTTGCTGTCTCGATGGAGGGACCTCCGGAGCGTTCGATAAAGAGAAAGCCATCATCGGAAACCTTGCGAACAATAAAACCGACCTCATCGGTATGAGCCAGTATCAGAAGATGGGGAACATCTGCATCGTTCGCATTAAAAGTAGCGGTTACATTGCCGGAGTAATCCATGTGCGTGTCGTCGGTGTACAATTTCAGGACATCTAAAATACGTTTGCTGATGAACTCTTCATATCCGGAAAGTGCGGATACACCGGTCAGCATCTCCAGATCATTCTCAAGATTTCTTCTCTTTGACGGGTCACAATTCATTACGATTCTCCTACAAAAGAGTTGGCACAAAAGCCGGCTAATAATATGTCTATATTCACCAATGACCACCGCTGTACGATGGTTTGATATTGATGAATGTTCAAACAGTTCGTCGTATGCAACGCATCTTACCCAAAGTTTCACCCGTGACCCAAAAGACAACTTCAACGGAAATCACACGAGCTGAAGGCCGCCGAATCTCTCCAGACGAGCAATAGTGAGTATCACATGTGCTGCAGGCAATCGGCTCTTTCCAAACAAACCCCGGTTGGAATCCCATGTACTACTAAATTGGCATAAGGATGCATATTTGATCCTAAGACCACTGTGAAAATCACAATACTGCAGGCCACCGATTTGCTCCACACGATCCTCAGTTCGATAACAAAAGGCACGACCGCTTTTGCCGATCTAGAAGATGACTCATTTGGTAAACTGCCTTAACTAAACAATGTTATGGAACTTTCTAGTACAATATAGCACATGTTGGATCAATACGTCAACGACTCGCTTCTCACATGCAACCTCATTTAATGTAGTATTGTTTCTAGCGTATGCCAGTCATTGAACATCAGAAAACAATGAGCGACTCGCGCATCTATGTTACAACATCTAATAAAGCACGAGGGCTCACCGCAGTGAGCCCCCTTTGAACGAATGACGGTTAATTGGTTTATTCATCAAAACGTGCCATCGCACCTGTCATAAACTCTTTGAAATCTGCGATGATTTCATCAAGGGGAACAGAGGCATCATCAAGGCTGAGACCGAAGAATGGAGGAAGCTCTAACCCACGATCTTTGATAGCCTCATGCATTTCTTCAATGAGCACGCCCATTCCCGGAACTATGGCATCGTTGTACTCGAATGCTTCGTTCGTGTTGCCACCCCAGTTCTCATCGTAACTGGTCAAATCATAACCGCACGTTGGCGATCCGTTGCACACAAGGAAAGCGACCGTCTCATAGCCGACAAGCTTGTAAGATTCCA
>JAAZJV010000247.1 GCA_012800135.1 Clostridiaceae bacterium
CGAAATTCATGTCCTCGATGACCAATTCTTTGTCCATCGATTTTGCGACGGCGGCCATGATTTCAACGTCAATGCCGATCACCTGATCGCCTTTACGCATCTCATAGGGGGCGAAGCCGCTTTCTGTACCCATGATCAGCTCGCCGTTGGCGGCTCCTTTGTTGAAGTCGATGTCATCTCCGGCACCTTCCTCGTCATTGATGTATTTATCAAAAATCTCTTGGAGCGTGCCATCGTCTGACAGCGTCTTCAGCGCGGCGTTGACGGCCTCGAGAAGGTCATTGTTTCCCTTCTTGATGCCGAACGCATAGTTTTCTTCTGTGAGCGCGTCATCCATGATGACGAGATCAGGGTTGTTTTCAACGACTTTCAGTGCGGGGCCGTAGTCCATGATCGTTCCTTGAACTTTGTCTTGTGAAAGAGCCGTGATCGCGTCGACATAACGAGCAAATTGATCGACGTTTTCCATCCCGACAAAATCCTGTGCGACAAAGTCGCCGACGGTGCCTGCCTGAACTGAAATCCGGATGCCCGGTTGCGCAAGAAAATCCTCTGCGGTCATCGGTGCCGGATCGGCTTCACTCTCTGATGGCGCAGGTTCAGTAGCAGAATCAGAGGGCTCCGGAGCAGAAGTCGTGTCGGCAACTTCAGCAGACGGCTTAGTCTCTTCAGCGGGCGGGTTCGACGGTTGGCATCCAACTGCTGCCCCTACCATTAGCAAAAATGCCATGAGAATAATAATTATACGTTTCATACTCTAATCCTCCAAATATCGTTAACGCACTATAATATGTCAAGAAGCATGCGTTACGCGAGTTTTGTGTGAAAAATATTGTAATCCTGTTGCGTGAAAAATGCAAGTAATAATTCATTGGATGTGAATAAATAGTCAAAATGACAATCCGTGACTCGTTTATTTGCTGCGGATTATGATGTGTGAACGAAATATTCCCACTATTGGTGTCATATGTAGGGTATTTAAAAAAATGCCCGAACGAGACGCAGGAACGGATCCCGTAGCGCCCGTGGCGCATATAGGGGATCATTTGCGCAAGCTGCGGTCTGTGAGTGCACGACGACACAGTGGTGCCGATGGGGTACCATTATTACGGTCGATTCCGGCAGCAGAGCGACACGAGTATTAGACATTAAATATAGTCAATTCCGGTACCTAGAGATCAACGCTTAAACAGGGCGCTTAATTGGCCGATCATGTGCCTGACCAACGTATGGAAAGAGTATTAATAGGCTGACTCCGGTACACGGGTCAACGCAAAAGCAGGGAGCCTAATAGGCCGATTCAGGTATCCAGACCAACATATAGGCATCAAGAACAACATCGCGTTTGAGCGGACGAAGCTCAAGCGTGTCGATACCGTTCAGGGCGTTATCATACGTGGCCGATACGGCGTCTAAGTCTTCATTCATATCCTTTTCAAGTGTTGCCAACTGCTGTTGTACACGCTCAAAGGATTCTTCCGCCCGTACGACATTGCCGGTCGATTTCCGCGCGCGGGAAACCGTTTTTGCGGCGGTTGTACCGCGATAGATTGTAGACTGTCCGAGAAATTTGCGACCCAGCAATCCGCCAAGAATTGCTGAACCGATCGAAAGGGCTGACTGTCGCTTTGCATCACTTTCTTGATCTTTCGTTCGTTCTACGCGCTCTTCCGCACGTGCGACGCGGTCATCAATGGTGCGTTTTTTC
>JAAZJV010000248.1 GCA_012800135.1 Clostridiaceae bacterium
CGTCAAAACGAATTAATTCGCTCTTCATCCTACTGCTTAATTTACTGCTCTTATTTCCCTTGCTGAATTCACAACCGGTAGAAGCCCGTGAGAATATACGTCTTATCCCTGTAGATCTTGCTCAAGCCGACGTCCAGATTCGAGCGGATAACACCGTGATCGTCACGGAAACGTTTTATTACACGTACCAAGGTGAAAACCTCTCCATCGCCTTTGACATTGGAACGTCCTTGAGCGACGATATGACTATTGTTGGTATAAAAAAAGCCCGTGTTGAAAATGGTGAATTGAAAGATCTGGTCAATATTACACCGAAAGATGAGACACGACCACAATCCATCACCTACAAAACAGAAAAACAGAAAGAAGGCACACGTATCATTGTCGATCTTTCATCGATCTCCGGCACATTCGCCATTCAGATCACGTATCAATGGGTTGCCGGCGTCATCAAACTTGACAGACACGCGATGGTGGCAAATTCACTTTGTTCAGCGCCAAAAGGTACTAAGATCGACAACCTGATCTGGTCCATCACGTTGCCTTCCGGCATCGCCGCAGATCAAGCCGATATTCTTGCAGTCACCTCACATCCCACGGCAATTCTTCAGGAGAAAAACGTTCTTACGATTGTCGATAATCATCCATTTATCTGCCGCAGAGGCATGGGCATCGTCCTTCGCCTTCCTCTCTCAGCATTTCCGCTCGCTTCCACGAAAGACGGCTTCAAACTCACTAGTGCCGAAATCGTAAGCGATGCGCGAAATCGACGCGAGATGCTGATCCAATTGGAATTGCTCTATGAGAACAGCACGCGGATCATCGGCATTTTAAGTCTTACTGCGCTTCTATTCCTCTTGATTTTGCAAGTTGTGCGAAAATGGACACCGCGCCGTCGCAAATTTCTTCCGGATTACCTCTACTGGCCTGCGACGGCTCCTCCCGCGTTCATTTCAATCCTTCAGCGCAACCGCCTTCGCGACAGCGACATCCTCTTATCAACGCTCCTTAGTCTGACAGCTAAAAAAGAGGTCGCTTTTATCGATGAGATTTTCATATGGAGAAATCCGGATCGCATGGACTTCTCTTCTTTTACCACGTGGGAAATACTTTTGCTTCAATGGCTCTTTGAAGACGATTCGAAATATGGAAGCGTTCTTGCCGCGGAACGTCTGCGTGTTGCGGCACGTCAACCTGAATTTCGCATGATCGCGCAGAATTTTAGAAAGACGCTGAGCAACGACTTCAACCGTTCTCGCCTCGTGAAACGCCGTCTGACCGTCATTTTCCGTGTGTCGTCACTTATACTTGCGGCACTTTTCGCTCTGATCGGCATCATCATCTTTCTATTTACACGAATCTACGGGTCATTCATCTTGCTGGCTGTTGCCTTGAGTTACGCTATTAACGGTTTGACGTATACCTGTCTTTCGCGATACGGCGCGCAGCGCCGATGGGAAACACTCCGATTTGCCGAAACGCTTGGCACGCCAAGAAAAATTATTTTGTCCTGCCAGAATAAACTCACCGATGTGGAATCTGCCATCACTTCTCTCCCTGCCGCTGTTGCTCTCGATCGTGTCGGAGATTACTTTTTCGGTCTTAAAAATCTGCCCGAAGAACTCTTTTACAAGACGGCTTACGCCATATTGCATGTATATCGCGACCTGCCGATCCCCAGACACATCAGACGGCGTGCATCGTCATCTGAACGTAAGATGCTTTTTGATGAACTCAATCAAATGGAGCGCATGCTAACCGTGTGGGATGCCTTGCTGAAATCTTGTTTGATTTAGACAAATTAATTATTAGCGGATAATATGCCACTTGGCATGACAATTATTTACAATTTGTTGATTATAGGATCAACGATCTGAAGAGCGATATGCAGATGCGATGCAGATGCACGCGATGCCTTCTCCTTTTCCGAACGCTGTCAGTCCCTCGCCTGACGTTGCTGTGATCGCAACGCTTTTTGCAGGAAGACCGGTAAGCTTTGCGATCTTTTCGCGCATCGCAACGATGTGTTCTGCTAGGTGAGGCCGTTTTGCTTCGATCGAAAAAGAGAGATGTGTAAGGCGAATATCGCCAAGCGTTTCAAGTGCTACGCGGACATACAGTGAGCTATCCGTAATGCCTGCTTCACATAGTTTATCCGTTCCTTTGCCGAGCACAGGCACTGCAGAAAGACCCGACAACGCGTTTGTTAACGCGTGCAGGACGACGTCCGCATCGCTGTTACCTTCAAGTGGCGGTGTACCCGGAATTTCAACGCCGCCCAGTATTAA
>JAAZJV010000249.1 GCA_012800135.1 Clostridiaceae bacterium
CAGAGGAGATTCGACTTTTATTTGACATTTTTAGTCTTTATAAAAATCTGGCTACATCACGTCTTGTCGAACTATCACATCAGCCGAACGGCCCTTGGCACAGAGCCTACGCAAACGGTGTTGGAAAGAAAATCATACCTCTAGAAGAAATTGCACAGTTTTACCGACAGGCCTATATAAAGAATAAGTTTCCGAGAAGGAGTGAACACTTATTGACACTAATTCCTGAGGCAGAGCAAATCTCGATCGAGTAATAAGAGCGGTCGTCAAAACAAAAAGAATAGGTACAAGGGTACGCATGGCAAGTTTAGGTGAAATTTGGACGGCTGACTTTCCATACGAAGATAACCCGTCACAATCAGATGAAAGACCCGTTGTAATCGTGGGAGTTAACGATGACTTGTACCTATGTACGACTCTGATGATAACGTCTAAAGCCTCAGCGAAAGATCGCTATAGATATGAAATCCGCCATTGGCAACACGCAGGCTTAATCAAACAATCATACATTCGCTTATCTCGAAAACACACTTTTCGAATTTCACAATTGCGTAGATTCATCGGCTGTTTGCACCAAGAAGATCAAATCAATCTTTGGTTCAAGATAGATGAATGTTATGGTCACGAGATCGGCCTCTTCTGATTAGAAATCACAGGGATTATCAGTACTATCAAGGATCTTTTGCACGTTTGTCCTGCTAGCGCCCTGCCAACTAAGGCTAGAGACCAATCCCCGCCTAAAGAGTGATGAGGGCATTCAGCTAAAGTTATACCTGTAAAAAAGAGGGTTAACTGTCTTTCCCGAAATTGCTAAACAGGCTATAATGGCCAAGTCAAGCTAACTGCTTGCGGGTTGAAATTATAGCATTTAGAGGATGACAGGGGCTACGATCACTCGTGGCCTCTCTTCTGCTTTAGGCGATAAACCCCGTACCCATTTTTGGCTCGATATTCAGGCCCTTCTCTTCAGTATATTGTGATGTGTCCCATAGAATTGCGGCAATAACGTCCGTGCCCTCTCGAACTTCCTCTACACAACGCTCGAGCAACTGGTAGTGTTTTTTGTATACCGCGACTGAATCCATTCCAAGCCTTCCCAAATCTTCCCTGCTAACATCTTTGTAACGCAACCGATTAAGAAGCTCTATGTTGTCTTCATTAGGAATGTATATTGTTATTGTTTGCTCCTCAATCATTCGAAAGGAATCACAGCATTTTCTGAAATTAAGATTCACATGATTCATTAATACACCCTTCTCATCGAAACTGTGTTTTTCTGTGTAAACGCGGGATTCATTAAAACCAATTTCGTCCACGTAATAGCGCAATTGTTCAAAATACGTTTTGATCGTATCAAAATTGTCAAAGGACCCATACTTGCGAACTGCATAATTCATAGCGGATTGACGTCGTTTTACATACTGTGGAACAGGGTGATCGGACGATCTGAAAACACGAACAATACTTTTGTATTTGTCGTTTTTACCTTCACGATTGCATCTCCCTCCAGCTTGTAATATTGAGTCTAATCCTGTTTCCTGACGAAACACATACGGAAAGTCAACATCAACGCCTGCTTCTATAAGTGACGTGGATACTACCCGGCAAGACAAACCATCTTTTAGCCTTTGCCGAATTTGTTCTAGAACGCGACGCCTGTGATTTGGCGTCATATACGTCGAAAGATGAAAACACCCCTCTCCTTCAAGCAGATCGTAGAGAACCTGGGCCTGCTTACGAGTGTTGACGACACAAAGTACTTTGCTTTGCTGATTCAATTGACCGGCCAATTCCTCGTCTGACTGAGATCCTATATGCTTGTAAGTGACTCGCTTTAGTTTCTCGTATAGTTCAACAGGATTCTCCATTAGCTCGCGGATCGGATTCTCGGAATCAAAAAAATGGATTATTCTATCCAAAAATGGCTGTGTTGCAGTGCAAATAACAGCTGTCGAACCATAGTACTTCACGAGTTCCACAATTCCTGCAACACATGGATAAAGATGCTCAAGCGGAATAAGCTGTGCTTCATCGAAAATAATGACCGATCGCGCCAAACGATGAAGCTTTCGACAACGCGAGCTTTTGCTCGAAAAAAGAGACTCGAAAAATTGTACAGTTGTTGTAACAACAATAGGAATGTCCCAATTCTCAGAAGCAAGCCTCATTTTTATGGCATTTTCGCTTGGAATCTCAGCCTCTGAAGGATCGAACGAGAAATTAGAGTGATGCTCCAGAACACTTTCCTCTCCAAATATGTCGCGAAAAACGTCTGAACATTGCTCTATAATGCTGGTGTATGGAATAACATAAATGATTCGTTCTAGTCCATGAACTATGGCATGTCTAAGAGCAAAACCCATCGACGCCGTTGTCTTCCCTCCGCCTGTTGGAACCGTGAGCGAATAGCAACCGCGTTGGTTTGTTCCTTGTTCTAAGCAGCGATACAAGATATTTGAACGTATTCGATTTAGCTCACCTGCCAAATTATCCCACCTGCCAATATATTGTCTAAACATCTCAAATAACTCCTCAATTGAGGTATGTTCTCTAAAGCGTTCTTTCTCCGGCGACATAAAAGCTTCTGTGTCAAGGTAATCTGCATCCACAAGACAAGAAAAAAGCATCCGTATAAAGAATGCGTGAGAGAATCTTGTTTTAGGTCCTGGGAGCTTTGGCAGCCATTCAGGAATTTCTATTGCAGGAATTGATATTTCGTCCAAATACACATCAATATTGACTCGTTGATCTCGCGCAACTTTTTTGATCCTACCCATCAAGTCAGGCATAGTCTCAGTGGATGCGTTTGTACCCATATCTGGAATACCGGTATGATGACCTGCCACACAAAAACTACTAAAAATATCCTTCTTTTTCTCTTGACACGACAACCAAGCTCCTACAGATGAATGGTCACATCTCACATTCTTGCCGCGTATGCGTTCTTGAAACACACGCTGATATTTCCCAATATCGTGCAATAATCCCACTCGGCAACCCATCCTCTCTGCAGAAAAAGTTCTGGCAAACTCAGCTGCCAATTTCGCAGTTTCTTTCAAATGATCGGCAAGATAGTGAACACGTCCATCATCTGCTCGGTGCGCAAAAAACTCTGATGTGTTATCAACGCCAATTCCCGTAGTAATGTTAACCATATAGTATTGTCTCCTTCACTACTCAGTTTGCTACGCACTACACTAAATTACAGAGATTCCCTACACAAACAAAGGAACTGATGGAAGATAATATGGCGGTAGCGACTGTAGCGACTAATAAAGAATTTAGCACATCAAATATCGTCTCATATGCAATGTATTTATCGTCGTAGCATTTTCATTGAATTTATCATGTACCACCACATATCTTTGAACTGACTTTCGCTCTATATAACAGCTATATTCTTTGTCATAAGTATAAAGCTTTACAGAAAAACGAACTCTTCGCTACCAACCTTTCAGCTTTAGCGCTTTTAAGAGTTGAACGGCATACTTCTTCTCAAGCATTGTCAACACTCTTCCATTCAATCTTCTAAACTCAGAATCTCCGCAAGCTAAACTTATTGACATGTCTGTTTGACGAATTCGTCTAAGGCAACTAACATTAGCTTAAAATCTATAGAATGGAGGGCGTTGATTCTATCAACAATCAGAAGCACATTTGGAAAGGAGGTAGATTTTGGCTATACAAGTAGAAGTATGGGGTGACTATGCTTTGTTTTCAGCCCCTGAGTTTTCGACAGAGCGCTTGACCTATGACGTCATTACGCCTAGCGCTGCGAGAGGTATTTTGGAGGCGGTATTTTTCCATCCTGGTATGCGTTTTGTCATTGATCGCATACATGTTCTTAATCCAATTGAGTTCGCTTCGATTAGACGGAACGAAGTATCTAAAAAGATCTCCGCATCGAATGTTCTGGCAGCAGCAAAAGGTGGTGATAAACAATTATTTTTGGCGACCAGTCAGTCAATTCAGCAAAGAGCGGCTGTCGTCTTAAAAAATGTTCGCTATATGATTGAAGCGCATTTTGAAATGACGGACAAAGCAACTGAAGCCGATAATCCAGGGAAATTCCAAGCAATGTTAAAAAGGCGCTTAAGTCGTGGGCAATCATACCACCAACCTTATTTAGGAACGAGAGAGTTTCCAGCACGGTTTCGTTTGTGGGAAGGCGGTGTGATTAATGCCATTCAGGAGACACGCGATCTTGGGTTTATGCTGTTGGATTTCGACTACCGAAACCCGGAAGACATCAAGCCTATCTTTTTTAGGGCTAAAATGGTCCAAGGAGTAATTTCGCCGCCAGATCCTGTAGCGTGGTTGAGAAACAACGGGGGAGGAGTGATTCTATGATTTTGCGATCATTAAATGACCTCTATTATCGTCTTCTCGAACAAGGAGAGATCGCTCCTGCAGGCTGGACAATAGAGAGAGTACATTATGCTGTCGAAATCGATTCAAGCGGTGAACTACTTGATATTATTCCGCTAACGGACGAACGTGGTAGAAGACAAAAAAAGTATCGGATGATGCAGATCCCCGCTCGCGGTACTCGAACATCAACGAAAATTCTTCCACACTTACTGTGTGATACATCTCCTTATTTTTTTGGTATACCGAACAAAAAGGACATCTCAAAAGACAAGATTGAATACGAAAAAAGTAGAGCAAGAAAATGTTTTGTTGCAAGCAGGGAACTCCACAAGAAACTGCTTGCGGGCATTGATGACCCTAGCGCACAAGCCGTTATACGCTTTTACGAAAAATGGGATCCCGAGAAAGCTAAGCAACACCCTGTTTTGCGTGATAAATATGACGAGATACGAACAAAAGGCTCTCTTATCTGGATGCCTAATGGGAGATATATCACAGATAATGAAGCAATCACGGCAGCGGTGGATGCTTTGACATCACAAGATAGTAGCGAAGGTGAGAATGTTGTTGTCGGACAGTGTCTCGTAACAGGAGAAAGAGATCACATTGCGCGAATTCACCCGCTAATCAAAGGCGTTTTCGGTGCTCAATCAAGCGGCGCATCGCTTGTAGGCTTCAACATAGATTCTGCTTGCTCGTACGGTCGTAGTCAGTCATACAATGCGCCGGTGGGAAAAAGAACGGCTGTTGCATATAGTCAAGCTCTGAATCACTTGCTGAAAGACAATGATCATAAACTAGTGATGGGCGATACGACAGTGGTGTTTTGGGCGGAATCACCAAGCAATTCATATCCCGACCTTGTAACGATGTCCTTTAACCCAAATCCGGACGTGATTTCGATGGACAATCGTACACTCAAAGAGTCAGTTGAGATGTTATCTCAAGGGAAAATCATTGACTTCCACGAGGAACAGATTGATCCTAGCACGCCTTTTTTCATGCTGGGCTTGTCTCCTAATGCCGGAAGACTTTCCGTTCGTTTCTTTTTTAATAGTAGTTTCGGCAGTCTCATGAAAAATATAGATGAACACTGGAAGAGGTTAGAAATCGTTAGACCGATTAATGATGAGAGAGAACTGTTGTCCATGTGGAGTTTGCTCTGCGAAACAGTAAATAGAAATAGAAAAGCTGAAAACCCGAAACCATCACCACAGCTCACAGGTGATTTTTTGAGAGCTGTAATTGAGAATCATCGCTATCCAGATACTTTGTTGCTTGCAGTGCATCGTCGTATTTTGGCGGAGCAAGGCTATGTTACAAGAGGAAGAGCAGCATTAATTAAAGCATTTTTACTGAAGAACACTGAGAATAGAGTAATAAAGGAGGTTGTGAATTCTGTGAAACTCAATGAAGAAACTCGCTATGTACCATATATTCTTGGGAGATTATTTTCCGTCCTTGAAAGTGTACAAGAATCAGCAAATCCAGGCGTCAACACGACGATACGGAATCGATATTTTAGCGCTGCATGCAGTACTCCAGCGATGGTATTTCCTGTGCTTATCAGATTGACTCAGAGTCATCTAAGAAAATTAGACAAAAAACTTGCAACATACTATCAAAAGCAAATAACCGAGTTGCTAGGACACATGGAGGTGTCATTTCCAACGCACTTAGTCCTACAGGATCAGGGGATATTTGCCTTAGGTTACTATCACCAAAGACAAGAGCGCTTTGCAAAAAAGGAGGAGAAAACAAATGATAGAACCAATTAAAAATCGTTATGAATTCGTTGTTTTATTTGACGTCGAGAATGGTAATCCAAACGGCGATCCTGATGCGGGAAATATGCCTCGTATTGATCCAGAGACAGGCCACGGAATTGTCACAGATGTTTGCATTAAACGAAAGATTCGAAATTATGTTGAAACAGTGAAGGAAAGCGCTGAGGGATATGACATATACATCAAGGAAAATGTGCCTTTGAACCGCAGTGATCTAAGAGCCATCAACTCTGTGTGCAAACAAAAAGATTCGGCGGCACTTGATAGCGATTCCGAGAAAGCTGTGACCGAAAAACTTAAGGAACTCAAGAAAACTAACCCTAACATCGACTCCATCTTGCGAGACTACATGTGCGAACACTTTTTCGATATTCGCACATTTGGCGCTGTCATGACAACGTTTGTCAAGGGTGCGCTCAATTGCGGGCAAGTAAGAGGGCCGGTACAACTCAGCTTTGCTCGCTCAATCGATCCAGTAGTGCCAAGAGAGATTACGATAACTCGAATTGCTATTACAACTGAAAAGGATGCAATCGAAAAAAAGACAGAATTCGGGAATAAGTTCATTATTCCGTATGGACTTTACAAAATGGAAGGGTATATATCAGCTAATTTAGCACGTAAGACGACAGGATTTTCGGAGGTAGACCTAGAATTACTGTGGGAAGCCATCAAAAACATGTTTGAGCACGATCGTTCTGCAGCTCGCGGGAAAATGACTGTTAGAGAATTAATCGTTTTTAAGCATGCTTCTGAACTCGGAAACGCACCAGCACACGAATTATTTGATTTGGTGAGAGTAAATCGAATTGATGAGGGAAGACCTGCGAGAAGCTATTCCGACTATGAGGTAAAGATTCTCGAATCACAAGTCCCAGAGAACATTCAACTTATTCGCATGTAACATGACAACAAATCATCCTGAGCTCAGTCACACCTGCCAAAGGAAGTGGCTGAGCTGTGAAGAGGTGTGATTAAAATGATGGAATATCCGGAAGATAAATGGCTACTGCTATCAGGCATTCAGCACTTTGTTTACTGTCGGAGACAGTGGGCTCTTATTCATGTTGAAAATGAATGGGTTGATAATTCGCTCACAACACTCGGGAAATTAATTCACGAATCTGTTCATGAGTCCGCAAGACGATTTGAAAGACGAGGAAACCTGCTGATCGCGAGAGGATTGCATGTCTGCTCACGTAGACTAGGAATTACGGGTGTGTGCGATGTTGTTGAGTTTATAAAAGACGATATCGGCATTGAGCTCTATGGGGTGAAAGGAAAATACAAGCCAATTCCCGTCGAGTATAAACGTGGAGTCCCGAAAAAAAGTGACGAAGATATTGTGCAAGTAACAGCACAGGCAATGTGTCTTGAGGAAATGCTCGGCTGTGAGATTCTCAATGCGACACTGTATTACGGGTCAACCAAGCGAAGGCTAGTGATTGCTATAGATGAACAACGAAGAAACAGGGTGCGAGAATTATGTGCAGAAATGCACCACCTAATGGATCGACGTTTTACTCCACATGTGAAAGTCGGGGAAAAGTGCAAATCCTGTTCCTTGCGGGATATCTGTTTGCCAGATATGGATAGATTTAACTCAGCCAAACGCTATGTACAGCAATCGGTAACGGAGATCTGATTATGAGACAGATGCTCAACACACTTTATGTCACAACGGGTGACGCTTATCTGAGTCTAGACGGAGAAACGATTGTCCTGACCCAAGATGGCGACGTGTTAAAGCGATATCCCCTGCTTAATTTTGAATCAATTATCAAGTTTGGACATATGGGGGTTAGTCCTGCGCTTCTGGGGCATTGTGCTAAGCACAATATCCCTATTTGTTTCCTATCTAGACATGGTCGTTTTCTTGCCCGCGTCGTTGGTGAATACAGGGGAAATGTTGTGTTGCGAAAGCAACAGTATAGAATATCCGACGATGAGACCCGATCGCTAGGAATAGCGCGCAATTTTATTGCAGGAAAAATCTATAATTCACGACGCGTCTTAGATCGCACTGTGCGCGATCATGCGCTCCGAGTAAACGTTCCTTTAATCAAACAAAAAATGGGCTTTCTAAAAGAAGGGCTAAAGAATTCATATAAGGCACAAAGTCATGAATGTCTGCGAGGAATTGAGGGCCGAGCATCCGCAGATTATTTCGGTGTATTTGATGAGATGATTTTGCAGCAGAAAGATGATTTTATGTTTGCAACACGATCACGGCGTCCCCCGAGAAACAGAGTGAATGCACTCCTGTCTTTTCTGTACACATTGTTGACCCATGATTGCGCGTCTGCTCTTGAGACAGTTGGTCTCGATCCATATGTTGGCTTTCTTCACCGGGATCGTCCCGGTCGCATGAGCTTAGCTCTTGATCTTATGGAAGAAATGCGCCCTTTCATTGTTGATCGACTTGTTCTTTCAATAATTAATCGAAAACAAATAACAGTTTCTGATTTTGACACTGAAGTTGCAGGCTCAGTTCTTCTAAATGACGAAGGTCGAAAAAAGGTTCTCTTTGCTTGGCAAGAAGCCAAGCAGGACAGCATTAAGCATCCATTTCTTGGCGAGAGCATATCAAGAGGACTCATCCCACACGCACAGGCACAATTATTGGCTAGATTCATTAGGGGAGATATCGATGATTATCCTCCTTTCTTTTGGAAGTAAACACATGCTGATACTGATATCATACGATGTAGAGACAAAAACTCTTGAAGGCAAAAAAAGGTTGAGAAAGATATCGCGTATTTGTTTAAAATACGGCATGCGTGTCCAAAACTCAGTCTTTGAATGTCACGTTAATGCATCCCAGAAAATATTATTGACACAAGAAATTACAAACGCAGCAGATCTTAACTGTGACAGCATCAGAATATATGAGCTTGGCAACCGTTACAAAGGTCGAGTTGAACACTATGGTGTTAAAAGTATTGACGATGTGAAATCAGATGTAATTATTGTGTAGAAACAAACTAATATCTGTTTGACACGCGAACCTCATGCTTACACAGGAAAGACAATGTGTTCGCACCCTATTTTTCACACTTGCCAAGCTATTTTTGATGTCTTAGAATTATTTCCAAGCAAAGGTTCATTAGATTGTCATAAAAACGAGTACCATCTCGGCGGTTTTCTGTGAACATTTGCCGTCGCAGCCCTCGCGGCTGCGTGGATTGAAATTTCGCCGGTTGGAATTAAGTCGATCATGTGACCCGTCGCAGCCCTCGCGGCTGCGTGGATTGAAATCTGACCTTAGTGGCGATTGTAGCCGTGCTCTTTGCGTCGCAGCCCTCGCGGCTGCGTGGATTGAAATGATCCAAACGATGTTGCTTTCTATGCCTTCCCCGTCGCAGCCCTCGCGGCTGCGTGGATTGAAATTGCCCAAACATGACACGCCATGTTTTCTGACCGAGTCGCAGCCCTCGCGGCTGCGTGGATTGAAATAACAGCAGATGGATAACCTCGATAAGTTTTACGAGTCGCAGCCCTCGCGGCTGCGTGGATTGAAATTTGTCCGTCTCTCGTCACTGCAAAAGGAGATGGAGTCGCAGCCCTCGCGGCTGCGTGGATTGAAATAGGAGCATGGATCTCCCTGTAGACGCTATCGAAAGTCGCAGCCCTCGCGGCTGCGTGGATTGAAATCTATACTCAATCCATCGCAAATAACACGACAACGGGTCGCAGCCCTCGCGGCTGCGTGGATTGAAATTTACAAGGCTCTTATCTATCTGATTGTTGATATAGTCGCAGCCCTCGCGGCTGCGTGGATTGAAATCCCATTCGCTAAATACTCAAGCTCGCCATGAAGCGTCGCAGCCCTCGCGGCTGCGTGGATTGAAATAACTTATAGCTCAGCTTTTGACGGCTCCACCCCAGTCGCAGCCCTCGCGGCTGCGTGGATTGAAATATCTGCTGACCTGTCTGCTCTAGCGTCAAGCCTTCGAGTCGCAGCCCTCGCGGCTGCGTGGATTGAAATCCGTTTGCCACGTCCCTGACGTTAAGGTCTGTGACCGTCGCAGCCCTCGCGGCTGCGTGGATTGAAATTATTGCCTCTCTGTTGTCCATCCAGTACCGATACAGTCGCAGCCCTCGCGGCTGCGTGGATTGAAATTTGTTGAGGGCGAAATACGTCCGCGCTCATATGAGTCGCAGCCCTCGCGGCTGCGTGGATTGAAATTCGACAACGGTCTCGAATACAAATCGATCGCCAGTCGCAGCCCTCGCGGCTGCGTGGATTGAAATGAGGATGGGAACTGGTATGGGAACAGCGGGTACAGTCGCAGCCCTCGCGGCTGCGTGGATTGAAATGTTCTGATCCACGGGTGGTCGCTGCCGTGCAAGCGTCGCAGCCCTCGCGGCTGCGTGGATTGAAATACAACGTCTCAACATTTGCGGCGGGCGATCACAACGTCGCAGCCCTCGCGGCTGCGTGGATTGAAATGATTGATGGCTACAAAGGTCAGATAAAAAGCTTGTCGCAGCCCTCGCGGCTGCGTGGATTGAAATCTGCGGTTAAATCATCAAGGCTCACTTTCAAACGTCGCAGCCCTCGCGGCTGCGTGGATTGAAATTTCCGCCCATGACAACGTCGGAATGACGGTTAGTCGCAGCCCTCGCGGCTGCGTGGATTGAAATATGCGCGGCCATACCTCGCAATACCGGCGACAAGTCGCAGCCCTCGCGGCTGCGTGGATTGAAATTCCGTATACCCAACTGATTACCCTTCTTACATCCGTCGCAGCCCTCGCGGCTGCGTGGATTGAAATTTTTATCGCCCTTGCAAAATAATCAATGTCAAGTCGCAGCCCTCGCGGCTGCGTGGATTGAAATGTATATTTCGCGGGTCACTCATTCCGACAACGATGTCGCAGCCCTCGCGGCTGCGTGGATTGAAATTCGTACTCGATCGCCTCAAGCTCGCCTGCGTCGCGTCGCAGCCCTCGCGGCTGCGTGGATTGAAATTCAATAAAGCCGATACGTGAGCTG
>JAAZJV010000250.1 GCA_012800135.1 Clostridiaceae bacterium
AAATTGACGCGTTGGGAGGCGAGATGGGGCGCCTTGCCGATGAACACATGATTCAGTTCCGCATGCTCAACGCGAGCAAAGGCCCGGCGGTGAAGTCGCCTCGCGCGCAGATTGATCGCACGGGCTACCAGCGCGGGATGAAACAGGTGCTCGAGTCGGAACCGAATATCCGGCTCATTCAGCAGGAAATCGTCGGCCTTCTCGTGGACAACGGTGCCGTCGAAGGTGTCATTGCGGCAACAGGCTCTCTTTACTGCGCATCTCGTGTCATCCTTTGTCCGGGCACTTTTATGGACGCGGAGGTCATCATCGGCGAATCCGTTTGCTCGTCGGGACCCGATCAACTCGCGCCGTCGCGCGGTCTTGGGGACGCGCTGAAAGCGCTCGGTCTTCCGACGACGCGTTTCAAGACAGGCACACCGGGACGTTTCCATTTCAGAAGTCTTGACACCGATGAGATGGAATTGCAGCATGCCGACGCCGTTCCGCGGCCTTTTTCATTCGACAACGAGGACGATCCCTCATGGCAGCCGTTGGCGGAGAAACCATGCTATATCACGTGGACGACACCGGCTACGAAAAAACTCATTGAAGACAATCTTGATCGTTCGCCGCTCTATTCCGGTGTTATCACAGGCATAGGTCCTCGATATTGTCCCTCCATCGAAGATAAAATGGTTAAATTTCCTGATCACGAGCGTCACCATGTTTTTCTTGAGCCAACGGGGCTTGATACGTCGGAAATGTATGCGTCAGGTTTGTCTTCTTCCATGCCGGAAGATGTACAGGCCGGCATCTATAAAACTGTACCGGGCATGGAGCACGTGGAAGTGATGCGCCCCGCTTACGCCATCGAGTATCTCTTAGTTGATCCGACATCGCTTACGCTCGCTCTTGAGACGAAAGCTGTGCACGGTCTTTATCTTGCAGGACAGATTAACGGTTCTTCCGGTTACGAAGAAGCTGCCGCGCAGGGACTCATGGCAGGCATCAATGCCGTTCGCAGTCTTCGCGGAGAATCTCCAATAATTATCGATCGCTCGCAAGCTTATATCGGCGTCCTTATCGACGATCTTGTGACGAAAGGAACGAATGAACCGTACCGCCTGATGACCTCGCGCGCCGAGTATCGTCTGCTTCTACGCCAAGACAACGCCGACGCCCGATTGACTCCGCTCGGTCGTGAAATCGGGCTCATTTCAGACGATCGCTGGCATCGTTTTCTTGAAAAACAAAGCGCAATTGAAAAAGAAAAAAGTCGACTACAATCGGTGCGTGTCCCGAGAGACGCACTCTCCGACCGCGTGCTGGAGGAAGCGGGGAGCACTCCTCTGAAACACTCCGTCAACCTCCTGTCGCTCATGAAGCGCCCTGAATTGAATTATGACAATTTAACTTTGTTGGACCCTGATCGCCCTGATCTTGCCGCTTCCGTCCGCGAATGCGTTGAAGTCGACATCCGCTATGAAGGATACATCCGCCTCGAACAGGAGCGCGTCGATCGCTTCCGTAAACTCGAACGCCGTCTAATTCCTCAAGAAATCAATTATAAAAAAATTCGCGGTATTCGACTTGAAGCGCGTCAAAAACTCGACAAACGCCGCCCCGTTTCCCTCGGCCAAGCCAGTCGTATTTCCGGCGTTTCGCCGGCGGATATTCAGGTGCTTCTCGTCTGGCTGGAGCAGCACCATCGCCGGACAAGCACAACATAAAAAGAGTCAGCCGATGAAATGGCGAGCTGTTTGGCGGAATCTTCACTATTCGAAAAAAACGAAGATTCAGAAGGAGTTAATCGGTTCATGGATGTTTCTCTTATCGAAAAAGCGGCCAAGCGCGCCGGTATCTCCCTGACGAGCGATCTGGTGCAGAAAACGGCATGTTTTATCGACGTTCTTCTCGAGGCAAATCAATCCGTCAACCTCACGGCTATTACGGAGCCGACAGACATCGCGACTCGTCATCTTCAGGACAGTTGGATACCTGCGCGCTTCATCGCCGAAGGCGCCGCAGTCATCGATGTCGGAACAGGTGCCGGATTTCCCGGCATACCGCTTCGCATCGCGCGACCGGATCTCAATATGACCTTGCTCGATGCTTCTGCTAAGCGCGTCCATTTTCTGGAACGTGTCATTCAAAAGATTTTCGCGGAAGAATTATTAAGCCTTCAGGAAAACATGATGAAACAAGGTGATCTCGATGACATAGACTTTTCCGTTGCGGCCTCAAGTCATCTTTCAACATGTTCTCAGATATCCGCAGAAACATCTCATCCTTCATTCATATCATCGCCTATTCCTCGTGTGATTCATGGCCGCGCGGAGGAGCTGGGACGTGATCCCGACCACCGAGAAAAATACGATGTCGCGATCGCGCGTGCTGTGACAGCGTTGCCCGTTTTAGCGGAATATTGCCTTCCCTTCGTTCAGTTAGGCGGCCTTTTTATCGCCATGAAGGGGCTCGACGACGAGACCGAAGAAGCTGAACGCGCGATTCATTTACTTGGCGGTGTGGTTGAAGAAGTTTACCGATATAAGCTCCCTGAGATCGAAGCGTCGTTCTCCCTTGTCATCGTTCGAAAAAAAACGGCAACGTCACTGCGATATCCACGGCGCATGGCCGCAATCAAGCGCCGTCCGCTTTAATACTTTATTCGTATATTTTCTTACTCCGTCTTGTTTTACTTTGAGGTGTAAATCAATTTTAATCCGACAGGTTTTGCATCAAGAAAGGTTCCGTTTCTTGTCTAAGATCCGTGATCCCTGTGAGGATGTCAAAATAATACTAAAAGTGGAAAACGTAATGATTAACGAAGGAAAAGAGTTTCCACTAAATATTACACAAGTACACAACGCTTAAGTTGAAGCAAAATTCAACCGAACAGAATCTCAAAATATTACCGAATGAAAAAGTAAAAAACAACCGAATAAGAATTGAAAATATGACCGATTCATGTTATTTCTACCTTGAGAAAAGATATCAAAGAATACGAAGACGACGAGCTTGACAATGATACGATCTCAACGTATTTAACTCTCTTTGAAAGATTGTTTTTAATTGATAATCAGAAAGCTTTTTCAACCAATATACGATCATCAACACGTATTAAGCAGTCTGACAAAAGACATTTTGTAGATCCGTCTTTAGCGATTGCCGTGCTGGGAGCAAGTTATGACGATTTGCTAAATGATTTAAAGACGTTTGGTTTTATGTTTGAAGCCCTCTGTGAAAGAGACCTAAGAATATATTCGGAGAGCTTAGGAGGAGAACTATATCATTATCAAGATTATAAAAACAGAGAAATCGATGCCATTGTTCAATTGCAGGACGGTAGGGGGGAATTTTTGAAATAAAATTAGGAGCAGATGCCATCGATGATGCCGCAAGGGCATTAATAGAGATAAGAGATGCATTAGGAGCTGAAGGAGCAAAAACTCCGGACGTTTTAGCGGTTATTTGCGGTCTAAGCAGATTTGCTTATCAACGGGAAGACGGTGTTTATGTTGTACCAATTACCGCGCTGAGATCATGAGTTGCTCGAGCACAGGATTCTTGTGTCTCCGTTGAGGCTTGTCAATTATTAATGCGCTGCCTAAAGGGACAGTATTTGTCATTGACTTCTTCTCCGGTAAGGGTGCACTAATCTCATAAAGGGGCAAGCTTTTTTTTACTCAAAATCAGACATTTTTGAGGCTCATTTTGTGGTAGAATAAAAGGGCAAAAGACCTGAAATCTCGCCGTTTTCCGTACTTTTCCGTAAACATCAACTGGAAGCGTTTTTGGGCGTTTGCACCTGAACGTCAGCCTATCTTTGTAAAGTGATAGCGAGCGCGCAGCACACATAAAAACAGCAGTGTACGGTCATCGATTTTTGCCGGACACTGTATCAATAGGAGGATTATATGGCTCAAGAGCCGGATATTAAAAACGACTATCATCTTCGTGAAGCGGAGGTCGATGCCGCGTTCCGAAACCCGGACAATCTCGTCATACCGGTAGACCTTGAAGATGAAATGAAAAAATCGTTCATCGACTATGCGATGAGCGTCATTTCCGACCGGGCTTTGCCGGACGTGCGCGACGGATTAAAACCGGTGCACCGGCGTATTTTGTATTCTCTTTATACACAGGGTTTCACATGGGATAAACCTTATCGCAAAAGTGCGACGACAGTCGGTGATGTGCTTGGTCGTTTCCATCCGCATGGTGATGCCAGCGTATATGACGCACTCGTACGTCTTGCGCAGCCTTTTTCCATGCGATATCCCTTGATAGACGGACAAGGCAACTTCGGATCACGTGATGGTGATCCTCCTGCCGCTTACCGCTACACGGAAGCGCGGCTGACACGCATTGCCGGTGAAATGATGGCCGATATCAATAAAGATACGGTCGATTTTCAGCCGAACTATGACGACCGCCATGTGGAGTCTGTCGTGCTTCCGGCAGGTTTTCCCAACTTGCTTGTCTCAGGCTCGACCGGTATCGCTGTCGGCATGGTGACGAACATTCCCCCGCACAATCTACACGAAGTGATTGACGGCACCATCCACTTGATTGACAATCCGGACGCGACGATCGAGGATCTCATGGAGTACATTCCCGCGCCCGATTTTCCGACCGGCGCCCAAATCATGGGTACGACCGGTACCCGTTCGGCTTATTACCGCGGTCGCGGCAGCATTATCGTGCGCGGTCACGCGGAGATCGTTCCGTGGCAGACAAACCGTTATCGCATCATCATTCAATCGCTTCCTTACATGGTCAACAAAGCGCGCCTTATCGAACGCATTGCCGACCTCGTAAAAGATAAGCGTATTGACGGTATCTCCGATGTGCGCGACGAGTCCGACCGTCATGACGAAGTGCGCATTGTTGTCGAACTGAAACGCGACGCGACACCTGCTGTCGTTCTCAATCAGCTCTATCGCCATACGCAGCTACAGGACTCTTTCAATGCTAATATGGTGGCTCTTGTCCCCGAAGACGGCAAATACGTCCCGATGCGTCTGTCTTTGAAAGACATGTTAGCGCAGTTCATCATCCACCAGAAAGAAGTCGTCACGCGCCGAATCACGTTTGATCTCAGCAAGGCTGAAGCTCGCCTCCATTTAGTTGAAGGGTTGCAGCTTGCGATCGACCATATCGATGAAGTCATCACGATCATCCGTCAGTCCAAAGACGAATCGGAAGCCAAACAAAACCTCTGCGCTCGTTTCACTTTTTCGGAGAAACAGGCGCAACACGTTGTGGATATGCGTCTTGGCCGTCTTTCCGGTCTTGAGCGCGACAAACTGGCGGCGGAGCACGATGAGCTTACCGATCGCATCACGGGCTATAAACATCTCCTTGCCAATGAGACACTTCTTCACGGTCTCATGAAGGACGAACTGCGCGATATCGCGAATCGATATGGTGATGACCGCCGAACCGAGATACTTCCCGGAGGCGAATTTGAAATAGAAGATGAGGATCTGATCGAAGAAGAGCAAGTCGTCATCGCAATGACCCGCGCAGGTTACATCAAACGCATGCCTGTCGATGTCTATGAAATTCAGCATCGCGGAGGGCGTGGTATCACCGCCATGCAAACACGGGAAGACGACGTCGTCGACACCATACTTACGACTTCGACCCATCAGACGCTCATTTTCTTTACCAATTTTGGGAAATGTTATCGCCTTAAGGGCTACCAGATCCCCGAGGCGAGTCGTCAGGCTCGAGGCATTGCCATTGTCAACCTTCTGCACCTTGACCCCGACGAGCGCGTCCGCACTTTCTTGCGGGCGGATACACCGAAAGACGGCGATTATCTTGTTATCGCGACACGCCAAGGCATGGTGAAGAAAACTGAGCTTTCGGAATACTCCAACATATACAGGAACGGACTGATCGCGATCAATTTGCGCGAGGACGACCGCCTGACAAATGTCAGAATCGCCGACGATCACCACGATATCATCCTCGTCACACGCAACGGCATGTCGATCCGTTTCCCCGAGTCGAGCATCCGTCCGACCGGCCGCAACACTATGGGTGTTCGAGGAATTCGACTCGACGATGATGACGAAGTTATCGGTATGATTACGACCGACCATGACGATTCGCTGCTTGTCGTGACTGAAAACGGCTACGGTAAACGCTCCAGACTTGAGGATTATCGTCCTCAGAACCGG